>CAVIFH010000358.1:0-2604 GCA_963641615.1 bacterium
TTTGTCAAGCCCTTTTTTAAGAACTTTTTAATTTTCCGTGTACGGCCTTCGCCGCGCACCCGCCTGCCTCGTGACAGCTTGCCTATACTAGCACTCCACTTCCCTTTTGTCAACTGTTTTTTTGCCTTCATTCCCTGCCCGTTGGCCGGAAAGGATTGCATTTTGTCCATTCAAGTGCTATATTATCTGTCGCAGTAAGGTATGGGGGTGTTTTTTTGAGCAGAATTGGAAAAATTGAGCAGAAAATCGGCAATCGCTATCTGAGCTATTATGAGCTGGAGGCAATTCACAGAGACGGAAGTGCCTCTCCCTACTATATGGCCTCCAGAACGGCTGACCCGGCTGCACTTACAGCCGTCACGAATGAAATTCATCCAAATGGTGTCACCATATACAGCCTCTTGGGGGACCGGGTCGTCCTGGTCCGGCAGTACCGTTACCCGATCGGCGGATACGTGTATGAATTCCCTGCCGGTCTGGTAGAGCCGGGAGAAGATGTTGCGGACGCGGCGGTCAGAGAAATGTATGAGGAGACCGGTCTGCAATTATCGCTCATTCCCAGCGGCTTCAGCCGTCCCTTTTTCACAACCGACGGGATGACCGACGAAAGCTGCTGCCTCGTCTTTGGTCACTGCGCAGGCAGTCCCACAAGTGAGCATGAGGAAGAGAGCGAGGATATTCAGGTAATTCTCGCCGACAAGGCAGAGTGCCGCAGAATTCTCTCGGAGGAAAAGGTATCCATTCAGTGCGCGTACATGCTGATGCATTTTATTGCCGGTGAAGGGGATCCCTTTGCCTTCTTAAGCGGAGGGAAAAATGTCTGATGTTATTGCCGCCGTCTCTACAGGACGGCAGATCTGCGCCATCGGCATCATCCGCCTGAGCGGAGACGGGTGCATTGCCGTGGCGGAAAAGGTTTTTAAGGCATCCGGTTCGCCCCTGACGCAGTCCCCCAATCACAAGCTGGTGCTGGGGACGCTGCATGATATGAGCGGACGGGTAATTGACCAGTGCATGGCCGTATGTGCCCGCCAGCCGGGCAGCTATACCGGTGAAGATACCGTGGAAATTCACTGCCACGGTTCCCCGGCTGTGCTTGCAGCCGGGCTGGATGCACTGTATCGCGCCGGTGCACGCCCCGCCGGACGGGGAGAATTCACAAAGCGTGCCTTTTTGAACGGGAAAATGGATCTGACCCAGGCAGAGGCTGTCATCGACCTGATTGAAGCGGATACTGCCGACGCCGCCGCCAATGCTGCCGGCCAGGTCGGCGGGGCTCTGAAAGCAAAGCTTGCCCCGATTTACGACAATCTGACGAATTTGTGCAGCCATTTTCACGCGGTACTGGACTACCCGGATGAGGATATTGAGGATTTTGGTCTTCAAAACTATGCATCCGTCCTCCGCGGCAGTGCGAAGGAGCTGTACGCAATTCTGAAGACCTATGGTCAGGGGCGTATCCTGCGTCAGGGTGTCGCGGCTGCCATTGTAGGCAAGCCGAATGTGGGGAAATCCAGCCTTTTAAACGCGCTCGCAGGGTTTGACCGCGCAATTGTAACGGATATTCCCGGCACCACCAGAGATACCATTGAGGAATCCGTCATGGTCGGCAGCACCCGCCTGCGCCTGATTGACACCGCGGGCATCCGCGAAACCGGCGACACGGTAGAGGCGCTGGGTGTCCTGCGTTCAAAGAAAGCGCTGGAGGAAGCAGACCTCGCTGTTTTTATCTGCGACGGATCCCAGCCGTTGACCGACGAAGATCAGCAGATCATCGAACTGTGTCTGGATGTCCCCAATTCCATTGCGCTCATCAACAAGTCCGACCTCGGCACTGTGATACAGCCCGGTGACCTTCCGTTCATAACAGTGCTGCCGGTATCCATCAAGAACGGCGTGGGGCTTGATCGGCTTGCGGATGTGATTGACGATCTGTTTGCCGGGGATTTGCCCTGCGACGGCTCCATTCTGACAAACGCCCGGCAGTATGATGCCTGCCGCCGCGCCTATGAAGCCATGCTGGACAGTCTCAAAGGGCTGCAGCTGGGATTAACCCCGGACGCGGTGCTGACAGACGTAGAGGCTGCCATGGAAGCAATGGGTGAGGTCACCGGTGCCACGGTACGAGAGGATATCACAAACAGAATTTTTGAGCGTTTCTGCGTAGGAAAGTAAGGACAAACAATGATCTATCTGGATAACTCTGCCACCACAATGCCCTGCCCTCAGGCAGTGGAGGCAATGACGAACGCAATGACTGAAAATTGGGGGAACCCCAGTGCGCTCTATTCCTTCGGAATTGATGCCGCCCGGGCGCTGCGCAGTGCCCGCCAGCAGACAGCCGCCGCCATGGGCGCGGAGCCGGAGCGTGTTTTTTTCACCTCAGGGGGCACGGAAGCCGACAACTGGGCCGTGATGGGCACCGCCAAGCGCATGTGCAAGCGGGGCAAGCACATCATTACCACCTCCATTGAGCATCACGCCATTCTCAACTGTATGCGGGAGCTGGAGGGGCAGGGCTTCGAAATTACCTATTTAAAGCCGGACCGGATGGGGAATATCTCCATGGAGGATCTGAAATCCGCGCTGCGGAAGGATACCATC
>CAVIFH010000359.1:0-2603 GCA_963641615.1 bacterium
ATTGGGGCAAAAGATCCGGTGAAGGCCGCAGACGAACCCAGCGGTATTGCCTTAGAACTTCTATAAGCATCTCAACTGCTTATGAATTGAGCATGGCAACCAGACCATCCAGCTGCTCGCTCGACATCATGCCGAAGCTGACCAGAGCGCTGAGGGGCATTTCCACCATCATGGCCGCTGCCAGCTCACTGCCGCCCTCGCCAAGAGCTGCCGCGTCGTCCGAGGTCGCACCTTCGTACCGTACTGCCGAGAAGATCATGGCCGCCTTCGGATTGCCCGCCAGCTCACCGAGGGAGGTATCCCGCGTATAGACCATGGGAATGGCAGTTTTTGCAGTGTAAGCGATTTCGGTTTTCAGCCGGATGTCTCTGGACGAGCTGCCGATTTCTACTGTGTAGACGCCGCTCTCGGCAAACCAATCGTCCAGCCGCGTTTCATAGTAGGCGAGACTCTGCTTATCGATGCGGAAGGTAACAGCCTTGCTCTCCCCTGGTGCAAGATGTACCTTTTCAAAGCCTTTGAGTTCCCGCACCGGACGCTGCACCTTGCTCTCCTTTGCGCCGATGTAAAGCTGTGCAGCTTCCGCACCATCTCGGCCGCCTGTGTTCGTGATGGTGAAAGAGACCTCGACAGCTTCTCCCTCGTCAAAGGCATCTTTGGATATTGCAATATCGCTGTAGGAGAAGCTGGTGTAGCTCAGCCCGTGCCCGAAGGGAAACAAAACATCCATCTTCTTTTTATCGTAGTAACGGTAGCCGACATAGATACCTTCGCGGTAATGCACCTCGCCCTGCTCACCTGGAAAATTAAGGTAGGACGGGTTATCCTCCAGCTTGACGGGGAAGGTCTCGGCCAGCTTGCCGGAGGGGTTCGACTCACCAAACAGGATTGACAGCGTCGCCTCGCTGACACCGTCGCCGCCAAGGTACATTTCGAGAATTGCGGGAATATCGCCCGCCCACGGCATCTCCACCGGGGAGCCGTTATGCAGAACAACGACGGTGTTTTTGTTCGCTCTGCCCAGTTTTTCAATGAGTCGGTTCTGATTTTCGGGGAGGGAAAGGTGCTTTCGATCAACGCCCTCCGTCTCAAACCGCTCCGGCAGACCCGCCAGAATAACGACTGCGCCGCAGCCCTCGGCGGCGCGAAGTGCCTCTGCTTCCAAAGCCTCGTCCGGCGCGGCTTCGCTTAAATCGAAGCCTTTTGCGTAGATCACATTCGCTTCGCCGTCCAGCAGATCCAGTACGGACGGAACATAAGCGGAGTTGATATGGGAGCTGCCGCCGCCCTGATAGCGCGGCTTTTCGGCAAAGCCGCCGATGAGCGCGAGCTTCATTCCTTTGCGGAGGGGCAGAACACCATCGTTCTTGAGCAGTACAGCACAATTTTTTTCGATTTCCACTGCCGCATGGTAATCGGCCTGACGATCAAACACCGCGTCCGGGTTCCGATGTGCTTCTGCGGCAGCGATCCATGTCAGGATACGCTTCACCGCAGCGTCAAGGGCCTCCTCCGGCAAACTGCCGTCTTCGACGGCTTTCTTGACTTTTTCATTGTTTGCCAGTGAGGAAGGGCTGCCGGGCATTTCCAGATCGATTCCCGCTGCGAGGCCGATTGCCCTGTCTTTGATTGCACCCCAGTCCGTTACCATAAAGCCATCAAAGCTCCACTTGTCCCGGAGAACGCCGCTAATCAGATCTCCATTTTCCGCACCGTAAGCACCATTGAGGCGGTTATAGGCACACATAAGACTCTGCGGCTTCGCTTTTTTGACTGCACCCTCGAAGCTGGCAAGATAGATTTCATGCAGCGTCCGTTCGTCAACGATGGAATTCCCATTCATGCGCCGGGTCTCCTGGTTGTTGGCAGCAAAGTGTTTCATGCAGGCCGCGACTCCCTGACTTTGCAGCCCCTCAATATAGCTTGCCGCCATCTCGGAGGAGAGGCAGGGGTCCTCAGAGTAGTATTCAAAGTTCCGACCGCACAGTGGGGAGCGTTTGATGTTTACCCCCGGTCCCAGCAGCATGGCAATCCCCTCGGCCTGACACTCGTTTCCCAGAACTGCGCCTATGCGTTTTGCAAGATCACGGTCAAATGAGGCAGCCACTGCGGAGGAGGTTGGAAAACAGACCGCCTTAATGCTTTGGTTGATGCCAAGATGGTCCGCCTTATCGGCCTGCTTCCGCAGACCGTTCGGTCCGTCGCACATCATGACGGCGGGAACGCCCAGCCGCTCCACGGCAGCAGTGTGCCAGAAGTCCGCGCCGGACAGCAGGCTGACCTTTTCCTCCAGTGTCATTTCATGGATGATGTTTTCAATATTCGCGTTCATGTTCGCACTCCTTAAAATGAGAGTAACTTCGCAGGATTGTCCACGGTAAGCGTATGCAGATACGACCCGATCAGCGGGTCGGTTTTTGCTTTTTTTGCGAGAAATACGGGAAACGCCGTGTAGCCCATGCCGCCGTTTTGCACGCCGCCCGACTTGGCCATGAAATCATGGCC
This sequence comes from bacterium, assembly GCA_963641615.1. Lineage (GTDB taxonomy): Bacteria > Bacillota > Clostridia > Oscillospirales > Oscillospiraceae > Faecousia. The sequence continues at coordinate 2,506 of CAVIFH010000359.1, forward strand.
CAACGTGATCTGCGAGGCATAGCCGGCCGCAAGCAGCTCGGACAGCATTTGATATCGGGCAAGCATCCCAAAATCACTCTCTGGTTCTTTTTCCCTTC
>CAVIFH010000360.1:0-2600 GCA_963641615.1 bacterium
GTTGACCAATGGGACTGGGAGAAGGTCATCACCCGTGAGAATCGGAATCAGGAATATCTCAAGCTGATCGTAAAAGCAATTGTCCACGCAATCTGCAATACAAATGATCGCCTGCAGGTACGCTATCCGCAGCTGCATGTCAAGCTGTCGCGAGAGGTTCATTTTATCACCACACAGGAGCTGGAGGATCTCTACCCGGATTTGCAGCCGTCACAGCGGGAAAAAGCTTATGTTCAGAATCATAGGACGGCCTGCATCATGCAAATCGGCGGAAAGCTGAAATCCGGAATTCCTCATGACGGCCGTGCACCGGACTATGACGACTGGAATCTGAACTGCGATATTTTCTTCTGGGACGAGGTACTGGATCGGGCGCTGGAAATTTCCTCCATGGGCATTCGCGTTGACGCAGAATCCCTAGATCGCCAGCTTCACATTGCGAACTGTGATGACCGCCGTGAGCTCCCCTTCCACAAAATGCTGCTTAATAATGAGCTTCCCCTTACAATCGGCGGCGGTATCGGCCAGTCCCGCCTGTCTATGCTCCTGCTGGGCTGCGCCCATATTGGCGAGGTCCAGTCAAGCATATGGGATACTGCAACCGTTGAAGCATGTGAAAAGGCAAACATTCCGCTTCTGTAATTCTGCAAAGAAAATGGACTTTCAGATTTAAGGCGGCACCACAGGCAAACCCAGCGGTGCCGCCTTAGAACGACGTGCAGGAATCATGCCATGAGATACAGAATCTCCGCGCCGGAAATGAATTCCACCCGTTTGCTGCGATACGATCAGGTGATTGCATTTGGTTAAAATCATATATCAGGATGAGGATATCATTGTATGTGTAAAGCCGCCGCGTGTGCTTTCGACAGATGAGCCAGGCGGGCTGCCGGAGCTGCTGCGCGCACAGCTCGGCAATCCCAATGCGGATATCCGCACGGTACACCGGCTGGATCGTGTCGTCAGCGGGCTTATGGTGCTTGCCCGCAATTATGAATCTGCCGCAGAGCTTTCACGTCAGATACGAGAAGATATTTTTGAGAAAGAATACCTTGCCGTTCTGCATGGGGTTCCCAGTGAAACTTCCGCCACGCTGCATGACCTTCTGGGAAGGGACAAAGCACGGAAAATGACATATGTCGCGGATGCGCCCGGAGTCGGAATTCAGGAGGCCAGCCTCAGTTATCGCATTCTTGCAAAGAATGCAGATGCCTGCCTCGTGCAGATTCAGCTTCATACAGGCAGAACGCACCAGATCCGCGTGCAGTTTTCCAGCCGCGGTTTCCCCCTGTGGGGAGAGCGAAAATATTCTGAGCGGAACGACCCCTGCGAAATCGCATTGCTCTCTCATAAGATTGCGTTTGTGCATCCAAAAACGAAAAAGCAGATGACCTTTGCCGTCAATCCGCCGTCAGGGATTCCCTGGGATTTCTTCCAGCAATTTTAAAAGTGACGCGGAAAATGCGTCATTCTGCTCTTTCTTCCGCTTGCTGTTTCCTTTTGTCCTTCCGCCTGACTGTCGGAACTTTCTCGCTTCATGCCGCTCAAGAAGCAGCGCATCTATATTCTGCGGCGTATATTCCCAACCATCCTGATGCAGCACACGGGCTTTCCTTGCAAGGCACATAGACGCAAGTCCGTAATCCTGTGTAATCACGATATCGCCCGGCAAAACTCTGCTGACAATGGCATAATCTACGCTGTCTGCACCCTTGTCTACCGTAATCACCTGTACACCTTCGCGGCACATTTCATGGGCGGTGTCACACAGGAGCAAGCACGCAATGCCCTTCTCCATACAGATCTGAGCGGTAATGCCCACTACCGGGCATCCGTCTCCGTCAATTAAAACACGCATGCATTTTTCCCCTCTCCCATGTTGTTCGGTTCGTTGTATGATCTCGGGCAGCACCGCTGGGTTCGTCTGCGGCACTGCCCATGGTAAAATGCCAAAAGGAAGAGACACATTATGAGTCATTACGATTTTTTTCAAAACAAGGAATGTGAATATTATCCGTGCCACCCGGGGGCAGATCCTGAAACCTTCAGCTGCCTGTTCTGCTACTGCCCGCTGTACGCACTTGGCGACCGTTGCGGCGGAAACTTCCGCTACAATGAAAAAGGCATCAAAGACTGCACTTATTGTCTGCGTCCGCACATGCGGGAAAATTACCGGGATATCACCTGCAGGCTGCGCGATGTGCTGGAGCTTGCAAAAAAGAAGCCTTGATTTTTGGCAGATTCATGGTATAATAGTCTCCAGTCTGTTCAGGCAATAAGGAGATGTACCCAAGCGGTTGAAGGGTCCGGATTCGAAATCCGGTAGGCGGGTTCTGCCCGTGCTGGGGTTCGAATCCCCACATCTCCGCCACATAGCCGGGCACCAATTTTGATACAATGTATCATAGTTGGTGCCCTTTTTTCTGTCTGCAAAAACCTTGAGGTGCTCTTTTGCAAAGCACCGAAAAAAAGAGAACAACTGCCGCCCGCTGTTCTCTCCTTTTCATTTTTACATTCTATAGGAGGGCATTTGGCTATTTCTCCCCATTTGCCTCCTTTGTTAAGTTTTCTTTCAGCTTTGCAAAGACACAGCTATATTC
>CAVIFH010000361.1:0-2589 GCA_963641615.1 bacterium
CATTCCATATTGTGCGGCTTCGCATGATTCGACGGCCGGATTTCATTTGCCTCTCTCCTTACATCAGATTTTTATACGAAAAGTAATGATGCCATCCTTTTGCTCGGCAGAAATACTCCCGTTGTGCGCGTCAATGGTTGCCTTTGCAATGGAAAGACCGATGCCGGTTCCGCCCACTGCATTGGAGTGGGATTCGTCTGCCCGATAGAAGCGTTCAAAAAGCTTTGCGGTGTCCATGATTTTTCCGTCTGCGCAGGTATTGCTTACGGAAATTTCTGCTTTCTTCCCGTTTTTCCTTGCACTCAACAGAATTTTATCCCCGCTGAGCGTATACTTCATTGCGTTGTCCAGCAGAATGGATATTGTCTGCTGGATGGCCATGCGGTCTCCGCATATGGTGATATTGTCCTCCACATTTTGCGTATATTCTTTTCCCTGTGCCTTTGCGAGGGCAATAAAGGGCTCCGTAATTTCCCAAAGTGCATCGCTGAGAGAGAAATTTGTCCGTGTCGGAAAAGGCTCTTCCTCGTTTAATCTGGAGAGTGTAATCAGGTTTGTGATCAGCTTGGATAATTTGGCGGACTGGGTCTGGATATTTTGCACCCACTCGTCATCGTCGTATTCCATAGCCAGTACATCTGCACTGGTGGCAATGGCGGTCAACGGCGTTTTGAGCTCATGGCTTGCATTCGTAATGAATTGCTTCTGTGCCTCCAGATTCCGTACATAGGGCGCAATCGCGCGGTGAGAAAAGAGAATGACCAAAACAAATACAATCGCCAGACAGCCAAATGCAATTGCAAGAGTCATCATCAGCAGCTTTTGCATGGAACGCAGCTCCTGCTCGGAATTCAGAAAAACGACCGTGGTTCCGTTTCTGTCCGTTTTTACCAGATAGCGATATCCGCTGTAGTACCCGGATTTTTTTCCGCTGTCTAGTACGGTGTCTGCATATTCAACTGCCTGGGATTGCGTAACGGAAGCGATAAATTGCTGCTGCGTCTGCTGAAGGTTTCCGCTTGAATCGAAGTGAACCGAGAAAAAGCGAAGCATATATGGCGTCTCCGGGGAAAACCAGTCGGTTTTGTCAAAGGGCTGCCACTTGGAATCCGGTGCATTTCCAAAATCAATGCCGGATAGAATCCGCAATGTTTCATCCTGCTGCGCAGTGAAAATTCGGTAGCAGCCGAAATTGATGATACACAGTAGTGCGGTGATTACGGTGAGAAAGGCAGCCATGGCCGATAGGATAAAGCGCCAGCGCAGCTTTTTCAGCATTGCGATTCCTCCAATGCGTATCCGGCACCGCGGATGGTTTTGAGTTCTACCGCAGCGTCAAGCTGTTTCAGCTTTTTCCTCAGAAATCCGATATAGGTCCACACGACGTCAATTTCAGCCTCCGCGTCAAGCCCCCATATTTTTTCCATCAGATGTTCACTGGAAAAAACCTGTCTTGGATTGCGCATAAAAAGCTCCATGAGCTGGTATTCTTTGTTGTTCAGCCGCAGTGTTCCCATGGGAGAGGAAAGTGTATAGTGGCCGCAGTCCAGCATAATGTTGCCGAGGCGCAGTGTTGAGGATGCGTATGTGTCGCTCCTGCGCACCAGTGCCCGTACGCGGGCGAGAAATTCGGCGGAAGCAAAGGGCTTTGGAAGGTAATCATCCGCACCCGCATCCAAACCGGCTACACGGTCAGCTACGTCGGCCTTGGCGGTCAAAAACAGGGCAGGGGTTGTGACGCCGCTGCTCCTTGCATGCTTGAGCACCTGGATGCCGTCCATACCCGGCATCATAATATCCAGGACAAGCGCATCATATTTTACAGCTGCAATATAGTCCAGTGCTTCTACGCCGTTGTGTACCACATCAACAGAGTATTTGTTTTTTTCCAGCATTACTTTGAGCGCGCGTGCGATGGTCTGTTCATCCTCTGCAATTAAAATTCGCATGCTCATCCCCCCCTTGTATAGAATATTGCATCTGAAACTGAAATATGCCTGAAAGAAATTGAAATACATCTGCATTTGCATGTATTATAGCAGGTTTCCGGCGGCAAGAAAAGGCTTGACAATTCATTTGCGGCATTTATCGGCTCTTTTTTCAAACTTTTGCTCGGAGTAAAATCTCTGTACGACTGGGTTTCTCTTATGTGAGGAGATGTCTTAACAGTTCCGTTACCACATATTTCAGGTTCCTTTTAGGGGGTCCCAGTATTCTTTCCTTACAGGCAGGCACCCGGAAAGGATTCCGGAGGTGCCTGCAGGCGGCTCCTGCCCACCGCGGTGATGACCGGAAAGCGGCAGACAAAATACAATCCGCCCTATGGCGGCTGATATAGACTGCTCCGCATTTGGCAATACCGCACAGGGCATCGATGGCACTCGATGAATTGTGCGGTATTGCCATAGACTTTTTTGCGTCGATGTGATAGAATCCCGATGAAAATGAACGAAGGAGCCATTGACAGGTGGATATGCAGCAAAAGCAGCGACAGATTACCGAGGGCGTGATCTGGAAACAGCTGCTTATTTTTTTCTTTCCGATTCTCTTGGGAACTTTTTTCCAGCAAATGTATAACACAGTAGATAC
>CAVIFH010000362.1:0-2576 GCA_963641615.1 bacterium
GTATTAGTCGAATACCGAAAAAACATCTTCCGTCTGATAAAACATAAAGAAAAAAAATTCCGCTACAAGGAAGATGTGACATATATGTTCGATGATGATTACGGCAGCGGAGATAATTAATTTTGAAATTTTTCAGTTGACAATACAAAGCCATTCTGATACAATATACCTTGCGTTTGGGGGTATAGCTCAGCTGGGAGAGCAAGTCACCAGTAAAGCAACCCGCAATCGCAATGCGGCATCTAAAAAGTTAATATCCCGGAAGTCCAGTAAAATCAAGGGCTTCCGGTTCCATGGGGGTATAGCTCAGCTGGGAGAGCGCTTGAATGGCATTCAAGAGGTCAGCGGTTCGATCCCGCTTATCTCCACTCTTGCAGAGCTGTACGAACACGCCACGGCAAAGTCAGCGCTTATCTGACCGAGTCGAGCTTCGTACTGTTCTCCCTGCTTCCAAGCAGGGAATGAAAATCGCGGCCAATTGATTTTGGCTGCGATTTTTAATTGCGAAATGTGCTTTGGTAACTCACCTTTTCCCGATTATGGAAAAGAAAAATTCCTCCGCATCTTCTATCTGGGTTCAGGTAGAAGATACGGAGGAAATTCTTATTAACAGTCAATAGTTGACTTTTGACGGTGACATATATCTACATACTATATTATCTGCATTATCTGCACTGGACGGCTTTGGCAAAATGGTGTCTCGTGCAATGTTTGATTGCTTATTTTACGTGACGTCCTTTGTATTTAAAAACTCAGATTGTCTTCCATAGCTCGTAATATAAACGCCTTTTTGTGCGCGTGTCATTGCAACATAAAGCAGACATTTTTCGGATGCCAAAGACTCCGTCTCGGAGACTGCATCTGTTCGATTGATTGCAGACGGCAAAGGAATAATTCTGTTGTTTACAGCAGCAATGAAGACGTATTTGAATTCCAGCCCTTTTACTCTATGCATAGTTGCAACACGCAAACCGTCAAAACTACGGTCATCAACTTTGTTACGCTTTATCGCATAAGCGCGCATACCGGACTTCGTAAGCAAAGCAATGTAGTCATCCACAAGTTTTTTTGTTCTTGCCACAATGCAAATATCTGTGAGTGCAACGCCACTATCACGCAGGTTTTTTATCTCCTGCAAAATGAATTCAAATTCCCGGTTTGCATCCGCGAAGTTTTTGACGATTGGTTTTTCGCCGTGGGTCAGAGACTGGCACTTGTCTCCTAAGTCCACATCATCATCTAAATCATCAAAGGACAACCCATTCAACAGTGCAAAAGCTGCTTTCCGAATTTCTTCGGTAGTCCTGTAGTTGATTTTCAAAATACTGCTTCGCCCACGTACATTGATCCCGCATTTTGACAAAGTCGGTCGGTTTCGATAGATACGCTTGTGCGAGTCGCCGACAATAAAAATGTCGTTTTTATGCTCTTCGCCCGCCAGAGTGCGAATCAGACGATACGCATTATCGCTGAAATCCTGGCCTTCATCTACGATAATGCTGACATAGGTCGGCTTTCGTGAAGAGGACTCCAAAAGCTTTGCGCACTCATACATGGCGGTATTGATATCCCGAACCTGATTTTCTTTCATCAGATTTTGATAACACTCAAACACCTTCCAGATTTGCATTCTCTTTTTGCGATCCAGCCTTGTGCCTCGTCCGTTTCTGGTTGCTTTCACGTATTTTTCGAGAGAAAGTGCCTCCTGCGCAATTACAACGCGATTCCATTCCTCTTCATAAAAACTCTGCTCAAACGGCAATTCCTGACCTGCAAGCAAAATTGCTTTTTCCCAAAGTGGAGCGATTTCATCGTCGTATCCAATCTGTGAAGAGAAACCGGCCTCACGCATAAATTGATTGACCCATGCATCAAGGTGAATGACTTCTATTTTGCGAAGTTCTTCCACTGTGCAGATTTTCCGCAAGTTCTCGCGGATGTCCGCAGCCAGGTTTGCAGTGAATGTGGTCATCAGGATTCTCTGTTTGCCTTCACACTTGGCAGCCAAAGCTTTCGCCCTATGCATGGCAACGACTGTTTTGCCCGTTCCGGCGCCTCCGAGAACTCTTGCAGGGCCGGAATATTCCTTTTTGACAATTTTTCTCTGTGTCGGGTGCAGAAAAACGCGCCACATTTCCAGCGGCTCTGCCATGATTCGGCGCAGTTCATCCTCACCGTCCACCACCACAAAGGACTTTAGAGTGGACGGCTCATCAAGAGCCGCAGACAGATCTTCTCCGTTTTCTCCGCCGGAATGATCTACAGCTGCAAGCTGCAGCACTTCATCCATCGGAAAACCTTCCGCAAGCCATGAGAGATTTTCAAAGGTGTCGTGAGGAATGGAAGGTTCTGCCTGATAGAACGTCTCTTTGTCCGGCAAACTCCGAATAAACGGAAGCTGTATCTCCGGGACGCCCAGCGCCAGCAAATCCTCGTCCTTTGCGCCTGCGAAAAGATACGTTTTCTCTTCCTCAACCGGCTTTTCCGTAATGGTCTGCACGTCATAAACCTGGATTGCTCCGGTTTTGGGGTTGACCTCGCAGCGTTTACGCGAAGCCCACTGGTATGCCTCGTCG
>CAVIFH010000363.1:0-2571 GCA_963641615.1 bacterium
ATTAAATGCAATACTCTTTATCTGTGGGGTTGCGTTTACTTTGACAATTGAGGGCTTCTTTTATTATAACGGCGACATTCCGACGTTATTTGACATGCTTGAAAAATGTGGTACAATAATATGGTTATACTCTATGTAATGAGGAGGGAATCCACAGTTTATGGACATTCAAGGAATCAGGTTTTTTTGAGCGTAGCGCAGACGCATAGTTTCTCGGAATCTGCTGAGCTGTGCCATATTTCCCAATCCTCCCTGTCCAAGTCTATTATGCGTATGGAGCAGGAGCTGAATGTGAAATTATTTGACCGTGCGTGCCATCCAGTTGCGCTGACAGCTGCAGGGGAGTGCCTGTATCAGCATTTCAAACCATTGGAGCAAGCATATCAGGAGGCTATGGAAGATATCCGCCGGCATCGCAAGGATACGGTGCTGCGCTGCCTGATTTGCCCCAATGCCTTTTACTATCGGGATGCCTGTGCGGATTTTAACGCCACACATCCCGAAATCAATATTGAACTGACGGCATCGTCTGCCTTTGACACCATCCCAAAGCGAGTCCTGACAGAAAATTTTGATTTTTGCTTGTCTGTCCGGCCTTTCCTGCTGCCACCGCAGATTCGAGCCCGTGAGGTTTTGAAAGATGAACTGCTCGTATTGATTCCCCAAAAATGCCCTTTGAGCAGCCGAGATGCGGTATCCCTCCGGGATCTGACCGGATACACAGCAATTCAGAGCAACTTCACAAAGCAAATCCTGTTTGAACTGATGAAACACTTCTCTTATGCACCGCAAGGCATCTATCCATCCGACGGATCCACTATTCAGCGCCATGAAGCTATCCACCGAATCATTTTGGGAGAGGGAATAGGGTTCTTTTGCAGCAGGGAACTGGCGGGCTTTAATCTCACCGGTGCCAGAGCTCTGCGGCTATGGGAGGTTCAGGAACTGCCTGTTGTCCTCATGGAGCGGGTGAACCTGCCTGATTCTGAAGCCAAACGGATATTCCGGGAGTGGATGCGAAAAAATCTGTCCAGATTTGCCTATCCGATGCTGGGTACGCATAGAGACGAATAAACCCTATATCTTTCATTATTTATACTGAATATTTTAGCTTTTTGCCTTTTTTCAAGCAATTCAAATGTACGCTCCCTCATTATTCAGGCAAGGAATAATGAGTGGATCCATGCAAATTGACAAAAATAGAGGCACTTGCTATAATCCGTATATTTTGAAGGAGGAGTGTGATCTCTTTGAACCAGCCAACACTGCTGACAGGCGGTATGAAGAAGTATCAGATCATTGTTTCCCTGCGCTCTGCTTCCCTTTTCGGGATAGCGCTTACTCTGCTGTATGCCATCCCGAAGGGGGGATTGCATCAGTCTGGGTCCCAACTGCTGCTGATCTGGGGCGACGGAATTACCATGGCAGGTGTGATTCTACTGCTCTGCGTCGGTGCTTTCGCGTTGGATCGGAAGGGCGTATGGGATTTTGCAGCCTACGCGCTCTACCAGGCGCGATATCTGCTCTCCGGGAAACGGGCAGAGAGAGAGAGCCTGACCAGCTTCTCCGATTTTAAGCAGCTGCGCAGCCGCGGCACGAAGCCACTGTGGCCTTGGGTTTCTGTAGGGTCGGCTTTCCTTGCGGCAGGTGTGCTGCTGGCGGCTGCATACGTTGCATGAATAGCTAGGAATTTGGCTTTTTATACAACAATTTATCGCTTCGATTGTACAGAATCATCAAGGGCTGTGTGCGGAATTCCTAGCACATGGCCTTTTAAATTGTCTATTATTACTAGCTTCTCTTACATTATTCGTTTCCGGAATAATGATTGACATTGACTTGGAATTGCGGCGACAATGGATTGTGCTATAATGAAAATGCCTAAAGCAAAAGCTGATTTCCAGGGGCCAACCGTCATAATGACTATTGCCGGCATCATTTTCCTGACCTTGCCGTCTCTGGAATACGCACAACCCGGAAAAAAGAAGGAGAGATAACCAATGTCAAAAAAAATACTCAGTATGCTTCTCATTGCATGTATGTTGATTGGCCTGTTGGCTGGATGCGGTTCCGAAGAATCCTCAAGCAGTTCTTCCGATAATACTGCTGCCACGGCATCTGCCACATCCACTGCCTCCGAAGTCACTGCCGATGCAGCGGAGACGAATGCAGATGATAAGAACCTGGTTTTTGTCATCAGCTCTGATAACGGAGATTTGTCCCCCTTTGGCGGCGACTCCGGCGGACGGCATCACACCTACCGGATGATTTACGACTGCCTGTGCGCCAGCTATGGTCTTGGCAATACAGTTGCTGAACTTCAGGGACAGATTGCCAAGTCCTGGAATGTCGTGGATGGAACTACTGTGGATGTGGAAATCTATGACTATGTTAAGGACAGCCAGGGGAACTCCATCACAGCGGAGGATGTAGTCTACAGCTATGAGCAGGCCATTGCCAGCGGCACTATGGAAAAGCTGAATGGCTATCTGGATAAGGTCACTGCTACCGGCGACTATACACTGCGCATTACTCTGACCAGTGCCTCCAAGGGCGCCATGGAATGGACTC
>CAVIFH010000364.1:0-2571 GCA_963641615.1 bacterium
AGGGTGGTTTCTCCCACCTAATACATATGACTGCGGCTCATTTGTGGTGAATGGAACAGCAGTTGTAGGAAAGGAGTAGAAAAATCCTTATAACCGCTGGAAATCAACACAAAAAGGAGCTAAATCTCATGAAATCCATATTTGAAGAAATGGGCGGCACATACCGCCAAGAGGGAGATTATCTCATTCCCAATCTGTTGCTGCCGGACGAATCGGAATACCAGATTGGCAAGTACGGGCGTATGCGTCGCAGCTATCTGAAAGAGCATCGTCCGATTCTCTATGCAAACCTGCTCATAAGCGGAACGCTGCATCGACACATTGCCGAGATTGACCGAACCTGCAATGAGCGTATGGAAATCATCGTTTCCGATATGGCAAAGCAGGAAGGTGTGACTGAAGCGCTCAAAGCCGACGACCAAATGGAATGGATACGCCGTATGAACAATATCCACAGCCGTGCAGAAGAAATTGTTCTGTTTGAACTTGTGTACGCATAATACCATAAAGAATGCCCTCGCAGCAAACCTTTACTGGTTACTGCGGGGCATTTCTGTGTTGAAGGAAGGGCTTCCTGTGGTAAGTTCAAGTAGGTTGATTTATCTTCCAGTACCCGCTACGATCTGATCCGATTCGTTCTATGATTCCCTTTTCCTTCAGTGCTTTTAAATATTTTGTTGCAGAAACCCTACTGACAAGTAGTTTTTGGGCAAGCTGCGATGCGGTATATCCCGGGTCTTCCAGCAAAAGCTCAAGCGTTTTCTGTTCCTTGTCCGTCAGCTTATCAGATAAGTTATCAGATAAGTTATCTGTAAATTGCTTGTTCAATCGGACGATCCGATCCTCCAGGGCTGTGAATTTGATCATAATATCACCGGGGTGAATGGTATATTCCGGAAGCGGAAGATTATCCGCTTTTAGTGCCTGACAAATCTTTTCAACACCGCGCCCCCAACTCTCAATGAAGCCGGCAAGGTAAAACACATGCGCAATATTCGGATTATAGGGCTTGGAAGCGTGCTTCTGCATCAGATTTTCCAATGTCCAATCCTCCGGCAGGCTCCCGACGTTTGCCACATAAAGCCGATCTTCATATACGCTGATCTGTATCGGAATCCCAGACTGATACTGTTTATGGCAGATAGCATTCAGCAGAGCTTCCCGGAGCGCTGCCTCCGGCACAAAGTACCGTTCAATGCGCTGGGCACCCTCGTAGCGGATCTTGGCTCGCATATACTTCAAATAAATAATGTCCAGTGCCTTATCCACCTGCTCCAAGATGGAACCGTGGATTTCGTCCTGATAAAGCAATTCAGCATCATTTTCGAAATAGCCGATTTTGATGTATGCGCCTGTCTGATATCTCTCCGGATCATTGCTGAACAGCAGCATAGCGGCGTTTGTCAGGTAATCGCCGTTCTTTAAATGCAGCTTATCCAACAGAATTTCCTTTGGTTCTTCCAACAAACTTGTTTCCATGCGACCTTTCTTCACGGCAAGGCTCTTGAACTTGGAAACAACTCTATCGTCCACATCTGCTATTGAAAAGGCAGGTAAAGGAAGATTGTCCCACGTAGCTCCGCGTTTGCGCATAAGGAAAGCTTCCAACGCAGGGCCGGTCAACACCTGACGAGTGCTGCCGCTGCGGTAGTAGTAGACACCTTTGCAGGAAATACCGATGGGATAGGAAGGAACATCAATTTCAATATATTCCAATCCGTCTTTCTCCAGCAAATTCACACCGACAATAATGCCCATGGCATCACGAATCTTGTTTGGCACATCCTCCAGCAGTTTTCTGGCATTTGGCAGACCAACTACTTTGCCGTCATCATCACAGCCAATATAGATTTTTCCGCCTTGCGCATTGGCATAGCCACAGATCCATTCCAGATATTCGTCTTTCCACTTGCTTTTCCATTCAATGTTCTGGCTCTCAGGCATCTTCATCACCGTCCTGTCCCTTATTTTTCCCTCTGCTCTTATAGACATTATACTGATTTTTGCATCTTGCGCTGCAAAAGGCGGAATTGGCCCGACTGCCAAGAAATACCTTCTGGCAGTGCTTGCACAGCCGCAAGGGTTTCGCATCGTCTACCAGCATGAAGCTGAACATCATCTGGATACCTAACAGCAGCGAATGAAAATCCCAATAGATCGTCGGCTTATCCAGCAGTTCAATATGATAGCTTGGCGCAATGCCGCCGAAGGCGGCCATAGCTTTGCGATAGAGGTTTCGCGTCCCCTCGTCTATCGTATCATAATCGTTATAGTACAGGATGGAGGATGCCAGCGTGAACGCCCAATCCTTGAACTGCTGCGCCACCCAGCCATATGGCTCGGCGTACTCCCGCTGAAAACTCATGTTCTTTGCCATTGGCTCATCCAGAAATGTCATGGTCAGGGCAACCATCATATTATCCCCGGACACGCTCCAACTGGATTCTACGCCTTTTTTCACCATATCCAGGCTGTCAAAGGGGTAAAACAGAGCAAGGTAATCCTCTGTTGCCATGCTTTCTTCCTTGATGAAGTGATTCTTCGGCAGATAAACCGCTTCATAATCCATGA
>CAVIFH010000365.1:0-2556 GCA_963641615.1 bacterium
GCGCGGTGACGCCTCGCGGGGAACAAAATCACAGAGCGTCTTAAAGCACGCACCTGCCCAGCCCATCTCGAATGCCCGCGATATTTTTTCGTATGTGCTCGCGACGACGGAGGAGGAGAGCAGGAAAGGATTCTCCATATGTACACCCAGAAAATTGCAGGAAAGATCTACCGGCGTTTCCGGGAGCGGTTCCCAAGTCAGGCTGTCCTCGTGCAGCGCGGTCAGCACGCGTTTGATGTGAATGGGATTTGCTTTCTGAAGGCATGCGCTTTCGCAGGGGGCGCTGCATCCGGCACAGGAAAAATTCGCCTGGAGCCTTGCAGCAGCACCGACAGGATTTTCAAAATGCAGGGAACGCAAAAGCCCTGCGGGATCCAGCCCGTTTGGGCAGGCCTGTGTACAGGCTGCATGATCGCAGAGCAGGCAGCGGGAAACCTCTTCCGCCGGGATACTGGTTTCGTATTGCATGGATTTCTGTTTCTCCCCGGAAATAAAGGATGGTCTGCGATGCGTATGTTTTTCCAAACGCACCGCATAAACTGCCGTCATTCTATCACAAAGCAGAGAATGGGTAAAGAAAAATTTGAGGCAGCAGACATATATCCTGCTGCGAAAAAATATAAAACATCCGCCGCGGCACCTGGCTGCGGCGGAAGGATTCTCAGGCGGCTGCATCGGCTTGCAATGCGGCGCTGCTTTAAAACTCCAAGTGGTTTTTCTTGAGGGCAGCGCTGATGGCCACATACAGCACCGGGGCAAAAATAATGGCAACAACTCCGTTGAAAATGGTGGCGGGGAGCTTCAGCCCCAGGGCCAGGAAGGATGCGCTCGGCGCCAGCCCGTTTACCCAGATTCCCTTCAGGTAGGATTTCAGCAGATAAAGGACAGCGTAAGTGATGGCACCGCAGGCGCTGGACAGTGCTGCCTTCAAGTAAACGTGTTTTCCGGCATCCTGCGCATGGAAAATACAGTGCATGATGAGTCCAGCGGCCAGCCCATATGCCCCCTTGGTCAGAAACGTGACCCAGCACTCCGCAATATACAGCGGATTTGTGAGGTCGTAGATTGCAGAGCCGAGGCCCGCTGCCAGTGCGCCGTACCATGGGCCAAGCAGGAGCCCGGACAGGGCACATAAGATATTGCCCAGATGAAATGAAGTATTCCCGCCAATGTCAATCGGCATGGTGACGCGGATCGCGGAGCCTGCCACTGTCAGAGCGGCCAGCATGGCGGTGTCGACAATCCTTTTTGTGGTGCGTGATTTTGGAGTGCTCACGATAATTTCCCCCTTGATTTTGCTTTTCCACATTCTAACAATTTCTGGCCATAATAAAAGCACCAATATTCAAATAAAAAACAAGGCCAGATATGGACGCGGCTGTATTGTGAAACATTAAAAAGCTAAAATGGAATATACAAATGCCTTGCGGAATGCTATAATTCAAGTGCAGTGTACAGCTTGTACGCATAATTAATGAAAGCGGGGAATTGCCATGAGACTGATTCGCGCGAAGGACTATCAGGATGTCAGCAGAAAGGCCGCGAACATCATTGCGGCGCAGATCCAGCTGAAGCCCAATTGTGTTCTGGGCCTTGCAACAGGAAGCAGCCCGGTTGGAACATATAAAGAGCTGATTTCAAAATATGAGAGCGGAGATTTGGATTTTTCGCAGGTTCGGGCACTCAATCTGGATGAATATGTCGGCCTTCCGAAAACGCATGAGCAGAGCTATGCATATTTTATGCGCGCAAATCTCTTTGATCATGTAAATATACAGCAGGAAAACTGCCACATTCCCAATGGCATGAATCCGGATGCGGCAGGGGAGTGCGCCCGCTATGACGCAGTGATCGCTTCATTCGGCGGCGCGGATTTGCAGCTACTTGGCCTGGGACCGAACGGTCATGTGGGATTTAATGAGCCGTCGGATGCTTTCGTAAAAAATACGAATAAGGTCCGGCTCACGGATGCGACGATCAACGCAAATGCCCGCTTCTTTGCAAAGCGCGAGGAAGTGCCGGAGTATGCCTATACCATGGGCATCGGCGGCATTATGATGGCCAAAAGGGTGCTCCTTGTGGTCAACGGGAAAGCAAAGGCACAGGCGGTGAAGGACTGCTTCTTCGGTAAGATTTGCCCGCAGGCTCCCGGCTCCATTTTGCAGCTTCACCCGGATTTTACGCTGGTTGCGGATGAAGAAGCGCTTTCTCTTGTGAAGGATCTGCTGTAACGGCTTCTCGCGCAGCTGAAATCACAGACTCCCGGTGTTTCACTGTTATCTGCAGTGGAAAATCGGGAGCCTTTTATTTTCTGGTGAATAGCCAAAGTAAATGCAACATTGCCAGAGTAAAAGCAATAGGTTGCATTAAGTCTGGCACGAGAGAATGTAATATTGGGAAATCTGCTTATTACAGCAAATAAAGTTCAAACTAATTAAGTGAAAATATCAAAAATAACATTCAAAATGTGCGAAAAAAGAGTATAACAAATCAAGCCTGTGCGTGCGTAAAATTTTTCACGTCAGACTAAATGCAATATGGTTGGAGCTTATTTCA
>CAVIFH010000366.1:0-2556 GCA_963641615.1 bacterium
AACTTTAACTTGAAACAAAATCTCTCAGCAAACGCTCTTGCCTCTTTGTGCGGTGTTGCCCTAAAACAAAATCTGATGAGGAGTGACCTTTCGGGGGCGCTCCTTTTTCATACCATCAAGCACGCTCTCATCGAGAACTTAGGACGGATTTGTCCCAACTTCTCGGTGAGAGCGTGCTTTTTTATGCCAGCTACAAGGAGGTGACGGTGCATAGCAGACAGTAAGTAAACAATTTCTAGTTTGACGCAGAGTGGAAGTAGGGTCGTCAAAAACAGTGCACCCCTTCAAACTAAAGACTGCACCCCCTTTAAGGGTTCTATCAAAATTACGGTTCTTTGCCATTTTTTAATCCGAACTTTCTCTCGTGTCTGGAAGAAAGTTCGGATTTTTTGTTTTATGCACTTTGGGAAAAGTTACGACTTCATTGCTCCGGATTCTTTTGTCAGCTTGACAACAATGCCGGAAAGTAAGAATAATCCAATCAGGTTTGGAATGGCCATCATGCCGTTAAAGGTGTCCGCGATATCCCACAGCAGACCGAGATCCACGGTTGCTCCGACAATGGATACCAGAGAGTACGCTACCAGAAACGGCTTTACGGCCTTTGCACTCAGGACAAATTCAACACATCTTGAGCCATACAGGCCCCAGCCGATGATGGTGGAAAAGGCGAAGCAGCACATAGAAACAGCAGTAAATATAGACACCCAATTCCCGTAGCTTGCAACAAACCCGGAGATGGTCAGGTCTGCTCCGGCGGCCTGTCCGTAATTTACCTCTACACCGCTGCACAGAATAACAAGGGCAGTCATGGTGCAGATAATGATGGTGTCCATAAAGACTTCAAAAATTCCAAAGTAACCCTGCTGAACTGCATCCTCTGTGTCAGAGCAGGCATGGGCAATGGAGCCGGTGCCGAGTCCTGCTTCATTTGAGAATATACCGCGGGATACGCCTTTCTTCAGGCTGACAAACAGGGAGCCGACCAATCCGCCGGTAACTGCCTTGGGGTTGAATGCACCTTCGAAAATCATTCTGAATACATTAGGAATATTCTTCCAGTTAATAATGATCACGCCAATGGAAAGAACGATATACAGCAGTGCCATAAATGGCACCAATTTTTCGCTTACCTGGCCGATCCGCTTGATGCCGCCAAGCAGCACAACCGCCACCAGAATAGCAATAATGATTCCGATCATCCATTTCATGACGACGACCTGATCCGAATTGATGATATTAAAGCTTGTCAAAGCGGTATCAATGGAGGATACAATGGTGTTTACCTGAGTAGCGTTGCCGGTGCCGAAGACAGTCAGCACGCCGAAAAGGGCGTACAGCGCTGCAAGCCAGTGCCATTTTTTTCCAAGTCCGTTTTTAATGTAGTACATTGGACCGCCGATGTATTCGCCCTGTGCGTTCCGCTCCCGGAATTTGATTGCGAGCACAACCTCGGAATATTTTGTGCACATTCCTAAAAACGCGGAGCACCACATCCAGAATACCGCACCCGGGCCGCCAACGGCAACTGCACCTGCAACACCGGCGATATTTCCGGTTCCGACGGTGCCTGCCAGCGCGGTGCAGACAGCTTGGAAGGGGCTGATGGAGCCGTTCTGTGCGGCTTTGCGGTCAAACACCTTCCCGAGGGTGCTGCGCATGGCTGTGCCGAATTTCCGCACCTGAATGAAGTGCGTGCGGAAGGTCAGCAGAAGACCGACGCCGATAATGCACACAATTGCCGGGACGCCCCAAATAAAGTTATTCAGCGCGGTGTTGATTGATACGATCCAATTGAGCATACTTTCTCTTCTTTCTCTTTTTCATTTGAGGGAACATTTGCATCACTGCCTGCTTCAGAAGCTGGGTTTTGCCGCAGGCAGTGAGTCTATGTTAACAGATTGTGTTGAATCCGTCAATAAAAGTTTCCATTCTGCTGCCTGACGGATTGCAAAAAATTGACTTTCATTTTACAGATGCATGGTTGCCAATTTTACATATGCCATGTATATTGGCTGCAAATCTCATAAATTGCCGCCTGACGCTGCGGAAAAATATGGGACGTGAAGTGTCCTGCTGCGAAGGAAATGGATTTTGCCCGCTTTGTGTCCTGGAAATTTACCGGGATAATGTATATTTTGTTTTCACGAAAGAAACAGGGAAACAATCCCTGGCAGATCATGCGAAAGAGAGTGATGAAAATGCGCCTTGAACTGAAAAATATTCAAAAATCCTTTGGCGAAAAGCAAGTACTTCAGGGGATTTCCTTTACAGCTGAGAGCGGACGGGCGTTTGGACTGCTCGGCAGAAACGGTGCAGGAAAAACGACAACCATACGCATCCTTATGAATGTGTTCCCGGCAGACGGCGGTGAAGTGCTGATTGACGGCAAGCCAATCAATTATAATAAGATTGGCTTTGGCTATCTCCCGGAGGAACGTGGACTGTACCCAAAGAAACGAATCATCGATCAGCTTGTTTATTTTGCGGAACTTAAGGGAATGGCACGTAATGCTGCTGTAAAGTCTGTGGATACCTGGCTTGAGCGGCTTGGTA
>CAVIFH010000367.1:0-2555 GCA_963641615.1 bacterium
TTCATTCAGCAGATCAATATAGCTCATGGAAGTCCTCCTGTAAATTAATATACGTCTCTATACATAAAGTTTGCAAAAATCAACCTGTTTTGCGTAAAAAAACGCAGAAACAGTCCTTCGGGGTTCGGATTCCGATTGCTTCTGCGTTTTAAAGCCGCACCGCGGCTGACTAAACAGTACGTTGCCTTATTTCAACTATAGAGATAGTATACCACAGAGGTCCACTTTTGTCAAGTATATTTTATCATAAGTTGAAAAATTAGTTTCTGCTCATGCAATCACAGTGACATCCCTGATTCCATAGTACTCCATTGCCTCAATGGCCCATTCTTCGATCCGCTCACCGCAGCAGACGATCGGTATTGCAGGCGGACAGCTCACAGTTGGGTCTGCCATAACTCTTCCGAGAGCCCCGCCCACCTTCAGTCTGCAATTGGGCCTGAAAATGGCCTCATGAGGCGTAAGGATCGACTCAGCGCGCCTTATTGTCGGAGGACTCTGCATAATACCCGGTTTCCGCGGAATACGCTCTAACACGGAAAGAAGCTTTCCCGGCAGTGACTGCTCATATTCTGCCGGGAGCATCAGTACAAGATAATCCGGGTCCGCGAATTCGCAGTAGATATTCTCGGCCTCCAGTATCTGCTGAAGCGCATTTCCGGTGTAGCCATAGGGCTTTGAAGCAATGGTAAGCTTCATCGGCTCCTGCCCGACCAATTGAAACCCAAGGCGAAGTAGTTTTTCCTTGACCAGAGTCCACTCCGCCGCCGCATGTTCCAGCTTCTGCCTCCACGCCCCGCTCACAGCCGCATTTGCCGCATCCAGCGACTGCAAAATAAGATAGGATGGACTGGTGGAAGCAAAAAGCGCCATTGCCCCGTCCGCCATACTGTCGAACTCCGGCGGCGCATGACGGGAAATATGCAGATACGCTCCTCCCGTGAGCACCGGAAGAGTCTTGTGAGCGGAGTCGCAGCACAAATCCGCCCCCTGCGCCATAGGATGCATTTCACCGGGCAAAAAACGCAGATAGGCGCCATGAGCGTTGTCAACCAGAAGTAGACAGCCGTGAGACCGGCAAACTTTGGAAAGTGCCTCAATATTCGCCATATTCCCCAGATAATCCGGGCTTGTAAGATACACAGCCGTCGGTGCTTTTCCCCCGCTTAAGTATGCATCCAGCCGCTCGGGAGACACGCTGCAGGAGAGGAGCGACTCGCCTTCCTCCGGCCAGAGCCAGTCCACCTGCACATTCAGCAGAGCCGCCGCGATGATGAATACCTTGTGAGCATTCCGCGCAGCCGCGATGCGGGGCGTCTTTCCCCGCTGCATGGCATACTGTGCAGCAAGGGCGACCATGGCACGGATACACAGGGAAGAGCCCTCCGCTGAATACACAGTGCGGCGGGCACCAAACAGCCGCGCTGCATTGCGTTCGCTTTCCAATATAATCCCGGTGGGGTGATACAGCACGTCAGCACCGGTAATTTCCGTAATGTCGAGGGACTCCGCATCTCCCCTGCCCTTGTGCCCGGGCATGTGCATGCGCACGGGCTGCCGGGAGGCATATTCCCTTACATAATCACAGATTGGGGTATTCACGCCTCAAATTCCTCTGCCGCCTTGACGGCCTCAACCATAATTGCACACTCCATACGCTTACGGAAAAGCTCACAGCCGTATTTGTACACTCCCGTCACACTTCCCGTGGCATGGTAGGCGTTTGCGGCACAGCCGCCGGAGCAATAGAGCTTTGCCCAGCAGTCGGCGCACTCCGGGCGGGCATAAACATTGCAGGCTGCGAATTCATCCTGGCACTGGGTATTGGTTACCCCATTCCAGACGTCGCCGAGCCTGAATTTCTCTTCGCCCACAAACTGGTGGCAGGGGTACAAATCCCCCCAGGGAGTAACCGCCATATATTCTGTACCGCTTCCGCATCCGGAAATCCGTTTATAGATGCACGGGCCGCCCTTTAAATCGATCATGTAGTGATAAAAGGTAAAGGGTCTGCCTTCCCTGCGCCGCTGAATCATCAGCTCCGCAAGCTTCTCATACTGCTCCAGAACAATTGGCAGATCCTCCTGCGTCAAGGCGGAGGGGTCATCCGCCGCGCACACAACCGGCTCCATGCTCAACTCCGTAAATCCCAGATCCAGCATCTGCTGAATGTCCTTCAGAAAATCCGGATTTGCATGGGTAAATGTGCCCCGCATGTAGTAATTTTTGTTTCCACGCTCCTGAACCAGCTTCTGGAACTTCGGAACGATCCGCTCCCAGCTGCCTCTGCCTGCATAGTCGACACGGAAGCGGTCATGCACTTCTTTTCTTCCGTCCAGGCTCAGTACGACATTGCTCATCTCCCGATTGGCAAAATCGATGATGTCATCGTTGATGAGCATTCCGTTTGTGGTCAGCGTAAAGCGGAAGTTTTTTCCGGCGGCTTTCTCGATGCTTCTGGCATAGGCTACCAGCTTCTTCACCACGTCAAAATTCATCAGAGGCTCTCCGCCGAAAAAGTCGACCTCCAAGTTATGCCGTGTGCCGGAATGGGC
>CAVIFH010000368.1:0-2549 GCA_963641615.1 bacterium
GTCTGAATTATTACGGGAAATTGCAATAAGATACGGTTTTCCGTAATAAAGAGTCAATGAAAGACAAACACGCAAAATCATATTTCGGGGAAATGCATATTTTCACAATTCTCCGGTAAAATCACATGATATTGACACTGCCTTTGGCCGAGATTATAATATTATTACGGAAAAATGCAACCATTTACACTTTCCCGAAGTAAGGGGCGTGAGATTATGGAACAGATCAGACGAGACCTGTATCTGAACAGACTGATAGAACGAAGAGAAAACGGCATGATCAAGGTCGTTACCGGCATTCGTCGATGTGGGAAGTCATATCTTTTGTTTAAGCTTTATTATCAATATCTGATTGAATCAGGTGTGGAAACGTCCAGAATCATCAGCATTCCGCTGGATGATGACGATTTTGAGGAGCTTCACGACAGCAAAAAACTGAGTGCCTACATCAAGGAACGAATTACGGATGACGGTATGTGGTATGTCTTTTTGGATGAGGTTCAGTTGTGCAAAAATTTTGAAGCAGTACTCAACGGATTAAACAGACGGGATAATGTGGATATTTATGTGACCGGAAGTAATTCTAAATTTCTTTCGTCGGATGTCCTTACAGAATTTCGTGGGCGCGGAGACGAGGTACGTGTATATCCGCTTTCTTTTTCAGAGTATGTCTCTGCATATTCAGGCGATAAGTATGATGCATGGGTTGATTATTACACCTACGGAGGGCTGCCACAGATTCTTAGTAGGAAAACCGATGAGCTGAAATCCGGATACCTGACCACTCTCTGTCAGGAACTTTATCTCAAGGATATTGAAAACCGCCATAATCTGCGCGGAGACAATGTCATGTCGGCACTGCTTAATATTCTGGCATCTGCGGTAGGATCACTGACAAATCCGACGAAGCTTGCAAATACCTTCAGTGGCAATGGTATGCCCGTCAGCGACAAGACGATTGGAACCTATATCGGCTATCTGCTGGACGCTTTTTTTATCAGCAAGGCAGAGCGGTACGATATTAAAGGCAAGCGATACATTGCCTCTCCGTACAAATACTATTTTACGGATGTTGGACTTCGCAATGCACAGCTTAATTTCCGTCAGCAGGAAGAAAATCATATCATGGAAAATATCATTTACAACGAGCTTCTCGTAAGAGGATTCAATGTAGATGTGGGAGTTGTGGAACACGCAGAAAAAAATGAAGAAGGAAAAGTAGTACGCAAGCGGTTGGAGGTTGATTTCGTCTGCAATCTCGGCAGCCGCAGATACTATATTCAATCTGCATTTGCAATTCCTGACCAGGAAAAAATGGAACAGGAACAAAATTCGCTGGTTCGCATTGACGATTCGTTCAAAAAGATCATTGTTGTGAAGGATAGAATTAAGCTGTGGCGCAATGAAAAAGGTATTGTTGTTATGGGCATCATGGATTTTCTGTTGAATCCGGACAGCCTTGATCTGTAAGCTATGGGAAAGAACAACAAGATTTGCCCGGGCTGTGGGCGTAAAATGAAGCAGCAGTTTATTGGACTTCAGCATTGCAAATGTGGGATGAGCTGGAAAAGAGACATCGGCTATTTTGAACGGACACCGGATATGGTGTTTTGTCTCAGACATAACACGCCTGGGAGAAAGCCAAGCCGGATTATTGAAATCAGGTACAAACAGAAACAATAGATTCATATGAATCAACATTTTAGGGCATCGGTCTTAACGGACGGGTGCTCTTTTTATGTCCATTTTGCGAAAGGAGAACTGATCTATGGCAAGTAAATTGCAGGAATACCGACGCATGTCGGAGGAAGCACAGCGACAGCTGACAGGCAGTCTGGAGCGCTGGCAGTCCTTCCTGACGACAGCCTCGCGCCTGTATAAGTACCCCTATCATGAGCAGGTCATGATCCATGCGCAGCGACCGGATGCAACGGCCTGTGCCGAGTATGATGTGTGGAACAACACCATGGGACGATTGTCAAGCATAAATGAAAATGTCCCGAAAAGGCCTCAACATATGCCCCGGTTTTCCGGGGCTTTTTGATATCAAAAAAAGCGAATTCTACATGTGGGCGATCCGACGGCCCAGCTCCTGTACCGCTGTCTGCAGCACGGCAGCCTGCCTTCATTCGCTCCAAGATACACCGTAATATTCATATTCTCGCGTCCCTTTCTGAATTTCCCACTATGATATACGACAATTCTTTCCACGGCAATGTGTTATTTGCATTCTTTCCGCCTGAATGTCGAAAATACCGACGCCAAATGTCAACCTTACAATTGCCAATGGTTGACATTTGGCTGCTTTTCCTTTATAAATGTAAACCATATCAATCTCGGAGGTTTACAAATGGCAAAAACAAAATCCATCATCTACTGCGGACTTTTCACTGCACTCATTGCCGTTGGCGCTTTCATTAAAATTCCTGTCCCGGTGGTTCCCTTCACCCTGCAGTATCTCTTCACCATGCTGGCAGGACTGCTTCTGGGCGCACGCCTGGGTGCGCTGTCTGTCTTCGCTTACATGGTACTCGGCCTTGCAGGGCTTC
>CAVIFH010000369.1:0-2527 GCA_963641615.1 bacterium
GGAGCTGGAGCGTTACACCGGTCTGGTGCAGCAGATCAAGGAAAAGAGCAAGGAGCGCAAAGCGTTGGTTGCTGAGAAAAAGGAATTACCAGTATATCATGTGAAACGGCACAAGGCGCTGGCTGTCTGCATAGCCGAGCTGACGGAGGAATTGGAGGAACTGCGTTCCGAGAAGGCGCTTCTTTTGCAAAAATTTGAGTATGCGGAGGATGCAGGCGCAGAGGCGTTCCGCAAGGATATTGCCACCATGGAGGCCGGTCTGAAAAAGATAGAGGCTCAGGAGCAGAAATACTCTGCCGAGTTGGATAAGGCGCTGGCTGAATATGACGAGCTGAAAGCGCAGGCTGCGGATTTCGACCCGGTAGAGCTGTACAAAGCACGGCAGGTCATTCGCCCTGTGCAGGAAAAGGCAGCAGAACAGCAGTTAGAGGATGCCATGCATGAGAAGCCATCTCTTATTATGCTGCGCAGTGCCAAACAGGAAACATCCCACCTACTCGGAGAGGACATGGAAGAACGGCAGGTGCGGCAACTCATTATGCACAGAAATCAAGAGCAGCACCAAAATTCTCACAGTAAACAAAAAAGAAATGACCCTGAGCGGTAATCGTACAAAAGGCGGCGGCTCATACGAGCCGCCGCCTCTGTTAAAAAGTTGGTGTCAATCATCGAAATCCTCAAATTCAGCGGTACTTTCGTTCCCGTGCTTAGCCAGCCATCCTTTCAGCGGACATGGCTTATCCTCTTCCAGATAGCCATATACCATGTGCGCAAGCAAGCCAAGAACGCCCGCACCGAAAACGAATTTCAGAAAGCCTCTGCACTTGCAGTGCTTCTTTTCACAACAGTCATGATTTGCCATCTTCATATTCATACCTCCATCAATTATGGTTTTCTTCTGCCCAGAGCTTTTCGGCTTCAGGCTTCCAGCAATCGGCATAGGCCTTGCACTTCTCACACAGATGCTCGGCGCTTTCCGGAGCTTCGAGGTCGGTGGAGTGCGCACCGCTCTCTGCCACCATCTTCGGCAACAGCTCCGGATTTTCCAGCATGGGGCAGGGCCGCAGGTGGTTGCCGTTGAAGGGCTGTCCCTTGCGGTAGAGCTTGAACAGCGGCTGCTGCAAGCACTCCAAAAAGCTCTTGTCCCGGATATTGGCGCTGGAGTAATGAATGAACACGCAGGGTTCCACATCGCCTGCGGCGTTGATATGGCAGTAAATTCTGCCGCCGGCTACACAGCCACCTGCAAACTCACCATCGTTCTGGAAGTCGATGCAGTACAGTTCCTTGCCGCCGGTGATGCCGCGAATTTCACGGACGCGATCCTTCATGTAGGCGCGCTGCTCCGGTGTCAGCAGCAGGGAGGTGTCGGCGTTCAGGCCAACGGGCATATAGTGGAAATACCACGCGAAAATGCAGCCTTTGGAGATGAGCAGATCAAGGAATTCATCGCTGGTGACGACCTTGTAGTTCTGGCTGGTGTAGCAGATGGACACGCCGAAGGGGATGCGGTGACTGTGCATCAGCTCCATCGCGTCCAGTGCTTTCTGGAAATGTCCCTGTCCACGGCGGCCATCGTTGGCTTCCTCAAAACCCTCGACGCTGATGGACACGAAGAAGTTGCCCACCCGCAGCATCTCCTGACAAAACTCCTCGTCAATGAGGGTGCCGTTGGTAAAGGCATGGAACGCCATATCCCGGTGCTTCTCGCATAGGCGGATGATGTCTTTTTTCCGCAGCAGCGGCTCGCCGCCGGTAAAGAGGCAGGCATGGGTGCCTAATTCCTTGGCCTCTGTCAGCACACGATCCATTTCCTCGAAGGTCAGGCTCTGCTTGTGACCGTACTCTGCTGCCCAGCAGCCGGTGCAGTGCATATTGCAGGCGGAGGTGGGATCCATCAGGATCAGCCAAGGTACATTGATGTCGTATTTGGCGGCATTCTCCTGCGCTGTCTGATAGCCTCGGAAGCCTCCCTCGTAAGCCGCATTTGTCAGGAAAGTCTTGAGAATGTAGGGATCATTCTCCCGGATAAGCCGCTGGGTATAATGCGCCCACTTGCCATCGGGATTTTCCGCAATCATGCGCAGCGTTTCGTAAGACTTGTCGCTCCAAGTCCCCTTGTGAATCTTCTGGATCATGTCGATGAGCTGTTCGGCAAGGTCGCCTACATCCTGTGTCTGGCCTTTTTTCAGCATGGAGTCCAAAATCGTTTCAAAGGCTTTGCGCTCCGCCGCATGGGAAATCTTTTCTGTAATGCTCATAGTTCACTTATCCTTTCTGCCAAAGCTGGCATTGTTTTTTTCATTTGAGAGACAATTTCCTCATAAAACACATTTAATTCGCCAATGTACCCCGATTTCCACGGTTTATTTCGCCCGCAGTAATGAATGACAGCAGATTGCTGCCGTACATCTTCTACTGCCACACCGATGCCTACCAACAGGCACACCAGCGCATCGGACACCGGCCCTGAATGCAGAGAGCGCAGCATGGAGTACAGCACAAACAGCTCGCATACTGTCCAAAA
>CAVIFH010000370.1:0-2523 GCA_963641615.1 bacterium
CGGCCTTCGCCGGATCTTTTGCCCCAATCCTGCAGTTCAGAAAACCCACAATACACACAGTATTCCTGCGTTTTCTGAACTTTGTCTTGAGACAAAATCTCTCGGTGAATGCTATTGCCTTACTATGCGGTATTGCCCCAAGCCCCCGATAAAACAATAAAGTGAGTGAGGAACACGTCATGAAATTCAATCTTGGTGAATGGGTTACAAAGCCCGGCGTAACGACCTATAATTGCGAGCAGATCCGCCAGGTAAAACTGTCTGCGGATGGGAAAGAAGTATATCTTTTTGCAGTGCCGTACCGGGCGGATACACGCAGCATGGATGGCCCCGCCCAGGAAATCGTTATTACCTCCCCTCAGACCGATATGCTTCGGCTGCAGACAGTACATTTTAAAGGTGACCGCAGAAAGTATCCTGAATTTGACATAGACGACCATAAATGCACATTGACCTTTGCCGAGCGGGACAACGAAATTACGGTTTCCTCCGGCAATATCCGCCTGGTGATTCAAAAGAGAGATCCGTGCAGCTTTACCTACTATTATGGGGATCGGAAGCTGACCAATATCGGCAGCCGCTACGGCTCTGCTATGCTGAGCTTCGTTTCCACACCCGACGGACCCTATATGCGCGGACAGCTTCAGGTGGATGTAGGCGAAAAAATCTATGGCTTAGGCGAACGTTTTACGCCATTTGTCAAAAACGGACAGGTAGTGGAGACATGGAATGAAGACGGCGGAACCTCTTCGGATATCAGCTATAAGAGCATCCCCTTTTACCTGAGCAGCCGGAATTATGGTGTTCTGGTGAATGAAAGCGGACCGGTGTCCTTTGAAATTTGCTCCGAGGCGGTAACGAAGGTACAGTTCAGCGTTCCGGGACAGCGGCTGGACTTCATCGTCATTGGAGCCCCGGATCGCAAGGGCGTTCTGACCCGCTATACCTCTCTGACCGGACGCCCGGCGCTTCCCCCTGCGTGGACCTTCGGATTGTGGCTGACCTCTTCGTTTACCACGTCGTATGATGAGAAGACCGTAAGCAGCTTTGCAGACGGGATGGCTGACAGAAATATCCCCCTGAGTGTGTTCCACTTTGACTGCTTCTGGATGCGGGAAAATGAGTGGTGCGGTTTTGAGTGGGATAAGGAAATGTTCCCGGATGTAGAGGGCATGCTGGCACGGATGCATCAAAAGGGACTGAAAATCTGCGTCTGGATCAACCCGTATATCGGGCAGAAGGCTGCTGCTTTTAACGAGGCGGCGGAAAAAGGCTACCTTTTAAGGAAACCTAACGGAGATATCTGGCAGTGGGATATGTGGCAGGCGGGACTTGCCGTGGTAGACTTTACCAATCCGGAGGCTGTGCAGTGGTATAAAGATCACCTGCGCCGCCTGATGAGGCAGGGGGTAGACTGCTTCAAAACCGATTTCGGAGAGAGAATTCCTACGGATGCAGTGTATTATGACGGCAGTGACCCTCAGTGGATGCATAACTACTATACATACCTCTATAATAAGGCGGTTTTTGAGGTTATTCAGGAGGTCAAGGGTAAGGACCAGGCTGTCCTGTTTGCCCGGTCTGCTACGGTAGGCGGTCAAAAATACCCTGTCCACTGGGGAGGGGACTGTGACTCTACCTATGTATCCATGTCTGAGTCCCTTCGGGGAGGATTGAGCCTGTGCCTGTCCGGCTTCGGCTTCTGGAGCCATGACATTGGCGGCTTTGAAGGAACGGCTCCTGCCGACCTGTATAAACGCTGGCTGGCCTTCGGCCTGCTCAGTTCTCATTCGCGGCTTCACGGCTCCAACTCCTATCGGGTGCCGTGGCTTTTCGGCGAGGAAGCAGTGGATGTGTGTCGGTATTTTGCCAGACTGAAAAACACCCTGATGCCCTATCTGTACACGAAGGCCTTGGAGACCCATGAAACCGGTGTGCCAATGATGCGCGCGATGATGCTGGAGTTTGACGACCTCGGCTGCGAGGATTGTGACCGCCAGTATATGCTGGGAGATGCCATCCTGGTGGCTCCGGTCATGCGGGAGGACGGCACGGTTGACTATTACCTGCCGAAGGGAACGTGGACGCATCTGCTCTCCGGTGAAACGGCAGTTGGCGGCGGCTGGAATCGCGGCCAATATGATTTCTTCTCCCTGCCGGTCTTTGTTCGGGAAAATACCATTCTCCCTGTCGGCGCTCACGCGGACCGGACGGAATATGACTATGCGGATGGATTGACACTGCGTATCTACTGCCTTGCAGAGGGAGCTTCTGCCCGGCGGACGGTTTGCGATATCCATGGAAATATCATTCTGACCGCTTCAGCCGAACGGACGGGCGATGTCATTACGGTCAGGCTGACAGGCAAATCTGACTCCGTCTGCGTCAAGCAGATCGGAACTGACTGCAAGGTGCTTGTGGAGAAACAGTGATTCGAGGTTCATCTGCCCGTGATTAAAATAGGAATTGATTATTACCCTGAACACTGGGACTGCAGCCTATGGGAGAAGGATATCTCTGACA
>CAVIFH010000371.1:0-2521 GCA_963641615.1 bacterium
GGTAAGAGGACCGCATGTGGATCGCACTCTGGAGACGCCCGGTTCAATCCGGGGGCCGAAGGTGCAAGGGGTGGCAATCACCGAATCTCTCAGGCAAAAGGACAGAGCGTGTTTGTTTTCACAGTCGAAGTGCAGGACTGTGGAGCATCCGTGTAATCTTTTTTGGGATACCCCTTGCGGGTATCCTTTTTTTGCGCAAGATTGACAGAGAATGATACAGGGGGAATGGAGAAATGGAAAATGTTGTGCAGACCGTAACAGAGGTGAACAACTCGGTAAACAGCTTCGTGTGGGGACTGCCGATGCTGATCATGCTGGTTGGCACGGGCATTCTGATGACGATTCTGACAAAAGCCTTTCAGGTAACGCGCTTCGGGTACTGGATGAAGGAGACAATCGGCGGTATCTTTACCAATAAGCATATTACTGCCCACACGGCAAAGGACGATAAGTCCATCAGCCAGTTCCAAAGCCTGTGTACAGCGCTGGCGGCCACCATCGGTACAGGCAATATTTCCGGCGTGGCGGCAGCCATTGCGTCCGGCGGCCCGGGCTCCATCTTCTGGATGTGGATCGTTGCAATCTTCGGCATGATGACCAACTATTCCGAAAATGTGCTGGGCATCTATTTCCGCAGAAAGAACAAAGAAGGGGAATGGTGCGGAGGCGCTATGTACTACCTGAAGGATGGCCTGGGCGGGTATCCCGGTTACAAGCGCATCGGCGCGGTGCTGTCCGTACTGTTCAGCTGTTTCTGTGTGCTGGCTTCCTTCGGAATCGGCAATATGGGGCAGATCAATTCCATTGCGGTGAATATGAATCAGGCTTTCAGCATCCCCATGTGGGTAACGGGCGTATGCCTGATGGTGATTGCGGCACTGGTGGTTGTTGGCGGTCTGAAGCGCATTGCCGCCGTGACGGAAAAGCTGGTTCCCTTCATGGCGCTGCTTTACATTGTCGGCGCGCTGATCGTGGTGCTCATGAATTACCAGCGGATTCTGCCTGCCTTCGGCATTATCTTCAAGTGTGCATTTACCGGCCGGGCCGCCGTTGGCGGTGTTGTGGGCGCTACCGTAAAGGATGCCGTTACATGGGGCATGAAGCGGGGCGTATTCTCCAATGAGGCAGGTCTGGGCTCCTCTGTTATGGTGCACTCCAATTCCAATGTGAAGGAGCCGGTCATGCAGGGCATGTGGGGCATCTTTGAGGTCTTTGCGGATACGATCGTCGTCTGCTCGCTCACCGCACTGGTCGTGCTTACAAGCGGCCTGATCGATCTGGAGACGGGGGCGGTCCTGACCCAGACGAAAAAAACAGCCATGGTTGCAGAAGCGTTTGAATTGAGCTTCGGAAAAGTCGGAGGCTGGTTTATCGCGATCGCGGTGCTGCTCTTCGCCTTTTCTACGGTGCTTGGGTGGAGCCACTACGGCACAAAGGCCTTTGAGTATCTCTTCGGCACGAAGGCAACCATCGGCTACAAAATCGTATTTGTCCTGTTTATCATTGTGGGTGCGACCATGAGCCTGGATCTTGCGTGGGACCTGTCCGATACCTTCAACGGCCTGATGGCCATCCCCAACCTGATCGGCGTCATCAGCCTCAGCAGTCTGGTGTACCGGATTACAGCAAATTACGTTAATCGTGTCTTCCTGAAGAAGAATGAAAAGCCCCTTTATTCCGCATTCACGGAATATCAGGCAGAAGAAGAAAAGTAAAAAAAGCAGCAAATACCGCCCTGTCAGGTTGCGATTCCCGACAGGGCGGTATTTGCAATTCGCAATAGGTTATCCCAGAGAAACGACGGCTTTGCTTAAAGCCGGTACCGTAACATACTCGCTGTATGTGCTGATCTGCGTATCGGTTCCTTTCCGGAAGGTGATCCAGTTCAGGCGAATCTGCCCGCCGGGAATGCCCTCGAATAAAACCTGCTGATCGCTGTAGCCATCGGCGGCCTTTTTCCGAACGCTGACAGTACCGGGGGCTGTGGTGGAAAGCTGCTCGGTTTCGAGCTTTATTTCGTAATCCGCTTCCTGTTCACTGAGAAAACGAATGACGACCTGGGTGTTCGTGACCTTTGCGCGAATCAGGACGGTGCGGCCGGAGGCGTTTTTAAATTTCAGGTCACGGGAGCCGGATACGGTCAGCTCGGTGCCCCACTCCGCGTAGGCACAGGCGTGCTGTGCACTGTTGCGCTCTACGAGCGTCATTCCTCCGCTCATCGCTGCGGCATACAGGGTCGTCGCAACCTGATCCTGCCCTCCGGCAAGCTCGTTTTCCAGACATTGGTCTCCATGGGCCGGGGCAGTCTGGTAGCCATCTTCAGAGGTGAGATTTTTGAAAAGAACATCGAAGGAAAACTGTTCGCCGTTGCTCAGAGTCAGGCCGTCCAGCGCGTCGCATAACAAATGCATGTTCTCGTTATATGCCTCATCAGAGCTGATGGGAGTTGCATAGGAAGACAGGGTAACGGTAAAGCTGCCGTTGCACTCCAGTTCCTGGGGCATGATATACGCCATAGGAA
>CAVIFH010000372.1:0-2521 GCA_963641615.1 bacterium
CAGGTATCCAGATTGCAGACACGCATCATGACGCAGCCCATGCTCACGAGAGGCGCCGTTGCAAAGCCAAATTCCTCCGCTCCTAAGATACATGCGATTGCAACATCCCGGCCGGTCATGAGCTTTCCGTCGGTCTCCAGCCGGACCCGGCTGCGAAGGCCGTTGCGGATGAGCGTCTGGTGTGCCTCGGCAAGACCAAGCTCCCACGGCAGTCCCGCATTGTGAATGGAGCTTTTCGGAGCCGCGCCGGAGCCGCCGTCATAGCCGGAAATCAGGACGCACCCTGCACCAGCCTTCGCGACGCCGGCGGCAATGGTTCCGACACCGGCTTCAGAAACAAGCTTGACTGAAATCCGTGCATCGCGATTTGCGTTTTTCAAATCATAAATCAGCTGTGCCAGATCCTCTATGGAATAAATGTCATGATGAGGAGGCGGCGAAATCAGGGAAACGCCAGGGGTAGAATAACGGGTTTTGGCAATCCAAGGATACACCTTTTTCCCGGGCAGATGACCGCCCTCACCGGGCTTTGCCCCCTGAGCCATTTTAATCTGGATTTCCTTCGCACTGTTTAAATAGGCGGATGTTACGCCGAAGCGGGCAGAAGCGACCTGCTTAATGGCACTGTTTTTGATCGTGCCGTAACGTGCCGGATCTTCACCGCCCTCACCGGAATTTGATTTTCCTCCCAGGGTGTTCATGGCTATTGCCATTGTTGTATGAGCTTCCTCAGAAATAGAGCCGTAGGACATGGCGCCGGTCTTAAAGCGTTTTACAATCTCGCTGACCGGCTCCACTTCCTCCAGCGGTATCCCGGTCTCCGGGAAACGGAACTCAAGGAGTCCGCGCAGAGTGTGGGGCGTGCGTTCATCATCCACCATGGCACTGTACTCGCAGAAGCGCTCGTAGCTGCCGGACTGCACCGCCTCACGCAGGGCAATGATCGTCTGCGGATTGTACATGTGGTCCTCCGCGGCACTTCCGGAACGCAGCTTATGTGTGCCGGTAGAGTCCAATGTGGTATCCACCCCCAAGTCCAGCAGGTCAAACGCGTGATTGTGCCTCCACTGCACTCCTTCGCCTATTTCCTCAAGGCCGATGCCCTCTACCGGGCTGATGGTATTGGTAAAATACCTGTCAATCACATCCCTGCAAATACCAACCGCCTCAAAAATCTGTGCCGACTGATAGGACTGCAATGTGGAAATTCCCATTTTAGAGGCAATTTTTACGATTCCCCGAAGGATCGCAAGGTCATAATCCGCAATTGCCTGATGCACATCCTTATCCAGGCGATTCTTTTCTACCTGCTCAGCGATGCATTCCTGGGCCAGATAGGGGTTGATTGCTCGGGCACCGTAGCCAAGGAGCGTTGCAAAATGATGCACGTCACGGGGCTCGGCGCTCTCAAGGATGATGGACACTGCGGTGCGCTTCTTTGTGCGGATAAGATACTGCTCCAGTGCGGATACGGCAAGCAGGGATGGTATCGCCATATGATATTCGTCAACGCCGCGATCGGAGAGGATCAGGATGTTCGTTCCCTCGCGGTAAGCTCTGTCGCACTCCAGGAAGAGCTTATCCAGTGCATTTTTTAAGGAAGAATTTTTGTAGTACAGCAGTGAAACAGTTGCAACACGGAAGCCTGGGCGCTTCATTTCCCGAATCTGCATCAGCTCCACAGATGTCAGAATCGGATTGTGAATTTCCAGCACCCGGCAGTTTTCTGCCTTTTCCTGCAGGAGATTGCCGTCAGAGCCGATATAAACCGTCGTGTCGGTAACAATTTCCTCCCGCAGAGCATCAATCGGCGGATTTGTCACCTGCGCGAAGAGCTGCTTAAAGTAATTAAACAGTGGCTGATGCTTCTCCGAAAGTACGGCAAGGGGAATGTCCGCACCCATGGATGTAATTTTTTCCGACCCTGTGCGCGCCATTGTCAGAATCGCGTCGTTAATGTCCTCATAGGTATAGCCGAATGCCTTATAGAGCTTTTCACGCTGACTTTTTTCATATACCGGGACCTTTTTATTTGGCACCGGAAGCTGCTCCAGCCCCACGAGGTACGCATCCAGCCACTCACCATAGGGCTGCCGGGCGGCAAGCATGCTCTTGCACTGCTCATCGGATATGACCTGGCGCTTTACCGTATCGACCAGCAGCATTTTGCCGGGCTGCAGACGGGACTTGCACAGAATATTTTCCGGCGGGATGTCTAAAACTCCCACCTCACTGGAAAGCACCAGGCGGCGGTCCTTTGTAATGTAGTAGCGGGCCGGACGCAGGCCATTGCGGTCCAGCACAGCCCCCATCACGTCACCATCTGAGAAGAAAATGGCTGCCGGGCCGTCCCATGGCTCCATCATGGTGGAGTAGTAGTGATACAGATCACGCTTTTGGCGGGACATTCCTGCATCGCTGCGCCAGGGCTCCGGGATGGTTATCATCACCGCAAGAGGCAGCGGGATTCCGTTCATCATCAAAAATTCCAGCGTATTATCCAGCATGGCAGAGTCTGAGC
>CAVIFH010000373.1:0-2512 GCA_963641615.1 bacterium
CACAGAAACCGTGCATTACCGTGCTCTGCTGGGCGGAACGCTTTCAAGTGCCGATGTCCCCTATATTCTGCCCGAAAGGAGCCGCTGCGTCATGGTATGGCGATATCTGACTTCTCAGCCGGAATCCTCCATTCAGGAGGCACCTATTTGCCTGTGCCGTAAAATTGTCCGCTGGTCCGGGAAGCCGCTGTCTCTGGAGCAGCTGATGACCTGTCTGGATATTTTTCAGGATCTTGGGCTGCTGCAAATGCAGCGGATGCACAAGTATACCTCCATTACGCTTACAAAAAGCAGCGAAAAAACCGATTTGAACAAGAGCGCCACCATGCAGCGATTGCTTGCGCAGGCGCCGAAGGAGCGCTGATTTTCCTTGGAAACCTTTGAAGAACACTACAACTCCATGTGTGCCGCCATTGCGCGAAGAATTCCCACTGCCGACATGGATCTGATCGATCGCGCCGTGCACTATGCGGATGAAAAGCATAAGCAGCAAAAGCGCAAGGACGGCTCTCCGTACATTATCCACCCTCTTGCCGTAGCAGAAATTGTAGTGGAGATGGGGCTTGATGTGGACGCTGTCCTGGGTGCTCTGCTCCATGACTGCATTGAGGACACCGATGCCTCACACGAGGAAATTGAGCGTCTTTTCGGCTCGACCGTTGCAGAGCTTGTCGAGGGCGTCACCAAACTGACCCGTGCAAACTTCTCCTCCACGGAAGAGGCGCAGATGGAAAATCTGCGCAAAATGTTTATGGCAATGAGCAAGGACATTCGTGTCGTCCTCATTAAGATTGCCGACCGGCTGCACAATATGCGTACCATGCAGTACCAGACTCCCGAGAAGCAGATCATCAAGTGCAGGGAAACCATGGATGTCTATGCTCCCCTCGCGCACCGTCTGGGCATGCAGAAAATGAAGTGGGAGCTGGAGGACACCAGCCTGCGCTATCTCGCACCGAAGGAATACGCGGAAATTACCGGCTATCTTCAGGCGCACCGCGAAAAAGACGAAGCGTTCATGCAGTCAATTCAGTTTAAAATTACCGATCGTCTGAATGCGATGGGCATCCAGAACACCACATACGGGCGAATTAAGCACGTATATTCCATATACCGCAAAATGCTTGCGCAGGACAAGACCATGGATCAGCTGTATGACATCTACGCTTTCCGCGTAATTGTCAATTCCATTCCGGATTGCTACAATGTCCTTGGCCACATCCACGATTTGTTCAATCTGGTTCCCGGCAGATTTAAAGATTACATTTCCACACCGAAGCCGAATATGTACCAGTCCCTCCACACCACGGTGATCGGCTCGGAGGGAATTCCCTTTGAGGTGCAGATTCGGACCTGGGACATGCACGAAACGGCGGAATACGGCATCGCGGCCCACTGGAAGTATAAGCAGGGTACTGGCGCCGGCACCGAAAAGGACTTCGAGTGGGTGCGCCG
The DNA here is from genome assembly GCA_963641615.1 of bacterium. Taxonomy (GTDB): domain Bacteria; phylum Bacillota; class Clostridia; order Oscillospirales; family Oscillospiraceae; genus Faecousia. Next base: position 1,456 of record CAVIFH010000373.1, read on the forward strand.
TCTTCTGGAAAGCCAGCAGGATGCGGATGCGGAAGAGTACGTCCAGTCCCTGAAAATTGACATGTTCGATGACGAAGTATTCGTCTTCACGCCAAAAGGACGGATTGTGTCTCTGCCGGCCGGCTCCACCCCCATCGACTTTGCGTACGCAATTCACTCCGGTGTAGGCAATTCCATGATCGGCGCAAAGGTAAACAACCGGATCGCCAACATCGACACGACGCTGAAAAACGGCGACATTGTGGAAATCATCACCTCCAAGGCCGCAAAGGGACCAAGCCGTGACTGGCTGAACATCTGCAAAAGCAACCAGGCGCGCACGAAAATCAAGCAATGGTTTAAGAAAGAAAAGCGTGAGGAAAACATTGTACACGGAAAGGCTTCCTTTGAGTCCGAAATGAAGCGCATAGGGCTTCCCCTTTCCGCCCTTGCCGACGCGGACCTTTCCCAGCATCTGCTCCGGAAGCTGTCCTTTGATAACTGGGACGATCTGTATGCCGCCATCGGCTACGGCGGCCTGACTGCAGTAAAAGCAGTCGGTCGGATTCGGGATGATGTATCCAAGGCTGTGAAGGCACAGGCTCCTGCCGAAAAAGTCGCCTCCCCCCTGCGCCTCAATCCGGATTCTGAAATTTCCAAGCAGAATCGCCATGCCGTAAACGGGGTCATTGTAGAGGATATCGACTCCTGCATGATCAAATTTGCAAAATGCTGTACTCCTGTCCCCGGCGACTCCATTGTAGGCTTTATTACGAAGGGATTCGGTGTCTCTATCCACCGTGCAGACTGCCCCAATGCCCAAAGCCGCAGTGATCCGAAGCAGGCCGCGCGATGGGTACGCGTACGCTGGGCTACCGACGAAGAGCAGCCCTTTGAAACCACATTGGAGCTGGATTGCCTGACCCGGGACGGTCTGGTGCTGGATGTTGCCACTGTCCTTACGACCGCACGGGTTCGCGTAAAAGAGCTGAGCGCCAAGGATCTGCCGGATGGCAGAAGTACCTGCCTGATTCGCTTTGAAGTAAAAAATGTTGCAGAACTGGATAGCATCCGCAAC
>CAVIFH010000374.1:0-2508 GCA_963641615.1 bacterium
CTTCCGGCGGAGCATGGGTTCTGCGGCTTTAAGAACATAGAGCAGCTCTCCTGCAACAGCCTGCAGGAGGATCTAAATATCATCCGCCGCCTGAAGCGCGATTACCCCGGCAAAGTCATCATTGCCTCCATCATGGGGCGCAGCGATGAAGAATGGGAGCGTCTGGCGCGCCTTTCTCAGGAGGCAGGAGCAGATATCATCGAGTGCAATTTTTCCTGCCCGAACATGGAGCAGGAGGGCCTCGGGGTAGATATCGGGCAGAGCCCAGAGGCTGTTGCCCGATGTACCAAAGCAGCACGCCGCGGCTGCACGATTCCTCTGCTTGCCAAGCTTACGCCAAATGTCGCGGATATGCGCCCATTTGCACGGACAGCCATCGAAAGCGGTGCTGACGGCATTGCCGCCATCAACACAATTAAGAGCCTCATGGGCATGAATCTGGATACATACGCTACAGAGCCATCCGTGCGGGGCTTGTCAGGCGTCGGCGGCTATTCCGGCCGGGCGATAAAGCCGATTGCTCTGCGGTTCATCTGGGAAATGGCCTCCGATCCGCAGCTTCGGAATGTCCCCATCAGCGGTATGGGCGGCATTGACACCTGGCGTGACGCCGTTGAATTTCTGCTTCTCGGAGCCAATCATGTTCAGATCACCACGGCAGTCATGCAATATGGTGCCCGTATCATCGACGACCTGCTGGACGGCATTCGCTGGTACCTGCGGGAAAAAGCCCTGACGCAGCTGTCTGACCTGCAGAGGCTCGGCGTGGAAAATGTAACGGAGCTGGAGGATCTGAACCGGCAGACCAAGCTTCTGCCCCGCTTTAACCGCAAGAAATGCTTGGGATGCGGACGCTGCTTTCTCTCCTGCCGCGACGGCGGCCACGAGGCGCTGCGCATGTCAAACGGAAAACCGGTCATGAATCCCCGCGCCTGCGTCGGATGCCACCTGTGCGTGCTGGTCTGTCCTGCTAAGGCAATCAGCCCCTACGGCAAACGGATTGACCTGTAAAGGCGCAGAAAAGCCGTAAGATTCCATTCTGCAGAATACAACACAATATTTTGCATTTTTTCAGATTCAGGACATTTTACAAAAAATAATACAAATTTACTTTACTTTTTCTTTTGGGAAGGGTAAAATGTAGGCATCAAGAACATCTTGTCAGGAGGCAAAATTATGAGCGTTAAAAGAATCGGCGTGCTTACAAGCGGCGGCGATGCACCGGGCATGAACGCATGCGTCCGCGCTGTCGTCCGTACCGCAATTTACCATGGAATTGAATGCTATGGGATCCGGCGCGGCTGGAACGGCTTGATCTCCGGTGACGTTGTGCGTCTGGATGAGAAGAGCGTAGCACACACCATAAACCGCGGCGGCACCATTCTCTACACCGCTCGAAGCCAGGAATTCATGACAGAAGAGGGGCAGCATCGCGCTGTATCGACCTGTAAATTTTTGGGACTGGACAGCATCATCGCCATTGGCGGTGACGGAACATTCCGCGGCGCGCTGGCGCTGAGCAAGTTCGGCATCAATGTCATCGGCATTCCTGGGACAATCGACAATGATATCAGCTGCACCAATTACTGCATCGGTTTTGACACTGCCGCGAATACCGCAATTGAGTGCATCGATAAGCTGCGTGATACCATGCAGTCCCATGAGCGCTGCTCTGTCGTAGAGGTAATGGGCCGCAATGCCGGTTACCTTGCCATGTATGTCGGACTTGCCTGCGGTGCCACAGCAGTTCTTGTTCCGGAGGAGCCCATTGACTTTGAGCGGGATGTTATTGAGAAGATCCGCCAGGCACGCTTCAATGGCTTTACGCACTATATGATCGTCGTAGCGGAAGGCGCCGGCTCTGCCGCGGACATTGCCGCGAAAATCAAGGACTCCATTGATCTTGATCCTCGTGTGACGGTGCTGGGTCATATTCAGCGCGGCGGCAGCCCCACCGGACGTGACCGTGTCAATGCAACGAAGATGGGCTATCTTGCTGTAGAGCTTCTGATGGCTGGAAAGACAAACCGTATTGTCTGTACTCACGACGGCAATTTCTCCGATGTTGACATTGCCGAAGGCCTTGAAATGAAGAAGGGCATCCAGCAGATGGAAGTAGATGTCCTGGCTGCCATGACCGGAATCTGACCGGGTACATTCTTAATAATAACGGGCTGTAAGGGATGACTTTCACGTTGACCTTGCAGCCCGTTTTCGATATCTCACCGTGGACGAATCCGGCTTGAGAACCGCAATCTCCACTGCATTTCGTTTTCTTATTTCCCGTCTGCGGCATCCGCCCCTCATGTCAGACGCAATACTCTTTATCTGTGGAGTTGCATTTACTTTGGCAATTGAGGTTTATGAAACTCATGGAAGAAAAAGATTGACAAAAGCTGTTTCATGGAATATAATACACAGGTCGATGCGAGAGTGTTGGAATGGTAGACAAGCACGTTTGAGGTGCGTGTGGTTACGCCGTGGGGGTTCGAGTCCCCTCTCTCGCAC
>CAVIFH010000375.1:0-2499 GCA_963641615.1 bacterium
GCGGTATGCTGCTCTCTGCAGAGCGCGGCGATAAGCTGAATCTGGTTATGCTGGATGATAAGATTCCCGCCGGTGCAAGACTGGTATAAACAGCCTTCCTTGCCCCATGATGCGGCGATCCCCTGCGTATATGTTTCTGCTTGCGGGTCAGGTGCTTTATGTGCCTGACCCGCAATGCATAGTTGTTGCGCGAGGCTGTCTGATATTTCGGATTGACAACCGGAAATTGAGAAGCTATAATAGCCACATAAGTTAGCACTAGCTAACTTATCTAGCAAAGCACACGGAAAGGGGACAGCAGAATGTCAAAGAAAGCAACCGAATTTCAAAGGAAGGCTATGAGCCGGATGTATCGCGGAAAGGAAATCTTCAAGCCGCTGAATACCGGCTGGATTGATGAACATGTGGGCTGTGTCCGGGAATGGGTGGCAAATATTTTCTTTTATCGCAAGGGCGGCACAACCATTATGATTGACGCCGGGTACAATTATGACCGGCTGGAGGAGAAAATGCATTGGCTTGGAATTGATCCAACGTCAATTCATCATATCCTCATTACACATCAGGATACCGATCATGTGGGCGCGGTTGAGGCAGACAGCCTAGGGCTGTTTCAAAATGCGGTGCTGTATATCGGCAAAGCGGAAAATGAGTATCTTACGGGGCAGAAACGCCGCCGCGTGTGCTATCGGCTGTATCATCTCCCACAGGTGAAGATCAATAATGAGAAGGTATTGCTGCGCGATGGTCAGATACTGGATATCGGTGGAATCAGAATAGAATGCTTCTTAGTGCCCGGCCATACCTGGGGACATATGGTATACCTGATTGACGATAAATATCTCTTTACCGGAGACACCATCTGGCTTGGAGCCGATGGCGGCTACAGCTTCATATCCGGACTGGCGGAGGACAACAAGCTTGCGGTGCAGTCTCTGATGGCACTGGAGGAAAAGCTCCGCGGGCGTGGAATTCAGCCCCTGTTCATTACCGGACATACCGGCTGGACAGATAATTTCGCATTTGCCTTTGCCCACAAGGAGAAGCTTTGCTCTCCCTTTAAAAAGCAGGTGCATGACCCCAGTGCTCCTTATGACGCATATGATGAGTCAGACGATACCAAAGAAAACGCCGCGGCCGGTTTCCTGAAGGGCGTCGGAAGATAATCGTATTGCAAAAGAAAAAGAAGAGAATATGCGAGGACCTTTTTAGCGGGACATTTTTTGACGTTTCAGGCGGCGACTTTACAAGTTCTTTACAAAAAACAGGTAGCGGATTTTACATTGTAACAATATGATAAAAACCGTATTAAATTGGTAAGGACTGTAGAGAGATGGATTTATTTGGATTTTTGAACTTGATCGGTGGGCTTAGCCTGTTCCTGTTCGGCATGAGCATTATGGGCCAGGCATTGGAGCGCAGGGCGGGAAGTAAGCTGCGCACAATTCTTGAGAAAATGACATCCAACAAAATTGCGGGACTGCTCACGGGCCTCGCGGTGACGGCAGTGATTCAGAGTTCTTCTGCAACGACTGTTATGGTTGTCGGATTTGTAAATTCCGGTCTGATGACATTGCGTCAGGCCATTCATATGATTATGGGTGCCAATATCGGCACCACGGTGACGGCGTGGATTTTGAGCATGGCAGGTATTTCCAGTGGAAATCTCGTGGTTCAGCTATTCAAGCCGTCTTCTTTTACCCCCATTCTTGCGCTGATCGGAATTGTAAAATTCATGTTCAGCAAAAATGACAAGAGCAAGGATACCGGCATGATCCTCCTTGGCTTTGCCACACTGATGTATGGCATGGAGAGCATGTCCTCCGCGGTTTCCGGATTGGGAGATGTTCCCGCATTCCGGCAGCTGTTCCTGATGTTCCAGAATCCGATCCTCGGTGTACTGGCGGGGGCTGTGCTTACGGCAATCATTCAGTCCAGCTCTGCCTCTGTCGGCATTTTGCAGGCTCTTGCGGTTACCGGACAGGTGACCTATGGCGCGGCAATCCCGATTATCATGGGCCAGAATATCGGCACATGCATCACGGCAATTCTCTCCAGCATCGGTGCCAATAAGAACGCAAAACGGACGGCTCTGGTACACCTGAGCTTCAATGTGATCGGAACCATTGTATGGCTGAGTGTATTCTGTATTGTAAAATGGCTCTTTGCACCGGCTCTTCTGAATGAAAGTGCTTCACTGATGGGCATTGCGGTTGCCCACTCCATGTTTAATATTCTGTGCACAATCCTGATGCTGCCCCTTTCCGGCCTGCTTGAGAAGCTGGTATGTGTGCTTGTACCCGACGGCAAAAAGCCTGAGGTCGCAAGTGAACTGGATGAGCGCCTGCTTACGACGCCGCCGGTTGCACTGGAGCGCTGCAGAAATGTTGCAGTGGAAATGGCGAATTGCTCCGTAAATGCTTTGAAAGAGGGAATCACGGCGTTAAACGGCTACACGCCGGAGCTTGCCGAAGAGATCCGTGCCCAGGAGGATAAGAC
>CAVIFH010000376.1:0-2480 GCA_963641615.1 bacterium
GTACACCGGCTATGTAGACGGAACCGACGCGGAAGGTTCCGCAATCGGCATGACCTACACCTATGAGACGGACATCGCCGACAACGAAAACGCTGTCTACAATCCCACGCAGTATTACTGGTCACGTACGGTCGCACAGTATGTGCTGTATGCCCAGTCCACCTCCGGCACCATCCAGAATGGTATGGATCTTGGACTGTTTGAGGGCGAAAGCGCGATTGAAACCGCGCAGAATGAGGATACATCCCTTGATATTTCTGTGGCGGAATATGCTGAGAACTGCGGGAGCAGTGTAGTTTACTCCGTTACCGACGGCGCGCTGCCGAAGGGAATTACCATCAGCGATGATGGCGTCATCAGCGGCAAAGCAAGCGAGAGCGGTTCCTTTGAAGCAACCATTACCTGCCGTATTGACAACTGGCTGACCACCACGCACACCGTGAAGGTGGAGGTCGCTTCCAAGTTTACATTGGACGATCCTGAGAATTCTGTTGCCAATGCCCAGGTCGGCGTTGCCCTTTCCGGCTCTCCCTGCATCCTGTACATGGATAACGATGAGGACGAGACCGCTTATACCTACGCTGTTTCCGACGGCGCTCTGCCCGAGGGCATTACGCTGGACGAGACGACCGGCACACTTTCCGGTGCACCGGCTGCTGCAGGCACATATATCGCCGTTATTTCCGTAACTGCGGAAAGCGCTTCCGGCAATTCCGGCGCAATGGGCATGATGGGACCCGGCATGATGGGCGGCTCTGCAAAGGCAGAACCCATTGCATACTACACACTGACATTTAACGTACAGTAAATTTTTCTCCGATGGAGGATGCCGGCGAAATCCGGCATCCTCCGGTTTTACAAAATATGTCTGCGCCTTATTTCACGGGGAAACCAAGAAAATGATCGGGGCGCATAATGAGGAATGAACATGAAAAAAAAGAATAAAAAACTGCTCTCGCTTCTGATTGTGTGCGCCTTGACATTTGTGCTTGCTGCGTGCGGAAGCAGCACAGACAGCAGCACCGCTGCATCTGCTTCCAAGTCAACGGAGGCAGCCGCGGTGCAGACAGAGATGGTCGAGCAGGCCGAGGCCGTCACTGAGGCTCCCACCGAGGCTCAGACCGTTTCCGTAACCTTCGATTTGAACTACGAAGGTGCTCCGGAAGGGGAAACTCAGGAAATTGCGTATGACGATGTGGCTGAGGAGCCTGCAGCGCCTGCGCGTGACAACTACGAATTTCAGGGCTGGTTTACGGATGCCGAATGTACATCCGAAGCGGATTTTGAATACAGCCTGACAGAGGATACGGTTTTCTATGCCGGATGGAAGGTATCCGGTGTGACGGTTACCTTTGATGTCAATTATGAGGGCGGCGAAAGCACCGTCCAGACAGTGGCTGTTGGTGAAGCAGTCGGCGAGCCGAGCGCGCCGATCCGGGACGGATACCTGTTCTCCGGCTGGTACGCAGATGCGGAAGGTACTGTCAGCTATGATTTCACCACTGCAGTGGAGACAGATACGACGGTATATGCCGTCTGGGAGCAGATGGAAGAGGGCAAGGAGTACTTCACTGTGACATTTATGTGGAACTATGAAGGTGCTCCGAATGACGGCGTTTACAGCCACATTCAGGTGGAAAAGAATTCCAAGATCGGCCGCCAGTCCCCGAGCCGCGGCGACGATTACTATCTGGATTCCTCCAACTGGTATACCGAGCCGGAATGCATCAACAAGTTTAAGTTTGCTACCACGCGCATTACCGAGGACATTACGCTGTATGCCCGCTGGTATGACCGCTATACATTTGAGGCTGAAAATACCGACTTTGAGGGAAAATCCGGCCTGGGTTACTCCGGAACTGTCTCCGATACCATGCTGATTGTAAATGACCGATTTGGTGCGGAAGCCTCCGGGAACTACTATGTAACATATCTGTTCTATAACGGCGCATTCCTGGAATTCCATGTGGATGCGGCAGAGGACATTGAGAATGCCTGCCTGGATGTGCGCCTGAGCACGGAAATGATGTCTATTGAGCTGACCGATACTGAATTCCTGATTGAAGTGAACGGGGAAAATCTTTCTTATGGCAGCCTCAGCATTCCGCTGACTATCGACGGAGCAAACGGCTATTCCGATGATGCCAAGCAGCCCTTCAGCGATTTCTTCATTACGAACAGCCTCAGCCTGAAAAAGGGAGAAAACATCATTCGTCTGGTTGTAAATAACGATCGCCAGATGGGTTCCTCCGGCACAATGTATGCTACCGCTCCTATGATCGACTGTATTCACATCAGCACGGATACGGCGCTCAGCTGGAGCGAGGGATATCCGAAGAACACAGAGATCACCGGTAATTAAAACTTCACTGTCCAATCCAAAGGGCGCCTCCATCAGGGCGCCTTTTGGAATAAAAGGAGAAAATAAAGGTTGAAACATTGTAATCTAAGTACCATTCCGAAAAGAGCGCACAAACCTA
>CAVIFH010000377.1:0-2478 GCA_963641615.1 bacterium
GATGTGATTCAGAAGAACTGTTTTCGGGACTGGAAATTAGTCAGTCGCAGGATTTTAAGAAGCTTGAAAAATATGAGAAAAATTGAGTCTGAAATGAAGGAAAATAGTCATATAGCAAAAAATATTTGAAAGCTTCCTGTATACTTTAAATAGGTCAAGAGATTGACACAAAAAAATACCTCAAGTAAATTTAGATTATTACTGACCGGCAAGTTGGTAAAATCCAAAAAAAACGAGAGGTATATACAATGAATGTTAAAGGCACAACGAAGAAAAATCAAGTAGCAAATGTTATTGAACAGCAGGAATTTTTGAAAAAAACTGAGGTAATCAGGAAAAGTCTCAAAGCTTCAACGTGGCATGAGCTGGAAACAAAAGGTAAATTCGACAAGAATGCAAAGCTCTCATTCATCAGTGATGACATGCTCATATTAGGATGCGATGTGGGCAGTGAAACACATTATCTGAGAGCGATTGATACCAGAGGCAGAGAACTCAGTAAGTCTGCATTTCCATTTGACAATAATTCAGAAGGATTTCATAAAGCGAAGGAATGGGCGGTGAAAATAGCAGCTGAACATGATAAAAAGCAGATAGTCCTAGGGCTGGAGCCGACCGGGCACTACTGGTTCTGCCTTGCCACCTGGATGATTTCAAATGGAATTAGCGTGGTTCAAGTAAATCCGTATGCAGTAAAGCAGACAAAGGAGCTTGAGGATAACAGCCAGCTGAAGGACGATACTAAAGATCCGAAGCTGATTGCGAACCTTGTGAAAGATGGAAACTTTGGTATGCCGTATCTTCCGGAAAAGCTTTATGCAGAACTTCGGAGATTATCGATGTTTAGGGATCAGTTGGGCGAAGACAGAATAAGAGCCATTAACCGCATGCACAGGGAGCTAAAAATTTATTTTCCTGAATATAAGGACGCATTGGGAAAAGTTGAAGGCTCCTTCAGTCTGGAATTACTGAAACAGGCACCGTTTCCAGCAGATCTGACAGCACTTGGTACGGATGGAATAAGGGAAATCTGGCATAATGCAAAGCTTAGAGGACGCGGCTACAGCAGGTCAGAAGAAATCTTAGACTATGCAAAATCAAGTGTTGGAATCAAGGATGGAATGGATGCCGGAAGAACAGCTGTGAAGTGGTTTGTAGGGCAGATTCAGGCACTGGATGAGGAACTGGCACTTATAGAGGAACAGATCAATCAGAAATGTCAGGAAATACCACATGCCGAGAACATCCTCGAAATATCCGGAATCGGAGAAAATACACTTTCCGGAATTCTTGCAGAGATGGGAGATATTTCAAGATTTGACGATGTGAAGGAAATACAGAAGCTGAGTGGGCTGGGACTGGTGGCATGCAGTTCCGGCAAGCACAAAGGAGAGACCAAGATCAGCCACAGAGGACGCAAGCGCTTGAGATACTGGCTGTTCCAGGCGGCCAAGTCAGTGGTGACGCATACGGCGGAATTTAAAGAACTCCATACCTATTACACGACCAGGCCGGAGAATCCGCTGAAAAAGATGCAATCACTGATAGTCATTGCCTGCAAGCTGCTAAGGATTATCTATACAATGCTAAAGACTGGTGCAGCCTATGATCCGAAAAAAATGATGATGGACATAAAGCGGCAGGAAAAGCGGGAAGCTGCAGCGGCATAGAAAAGTTCTCATATCTCAAATATCCAGAGCCTTGCCGGGTTCCAGAGACGTCTGAAATCGGGCAGGGTTCTGGAAAGAAACCCGAAAACGATGAAGTGCGCAACGTACTGCATCAGCACACGACGGCCAACAGAGCGACACGGAGGAAAGCGTCCACGGAATATCCGTTCCCTGTGAAAACTGTGGGTCAGTAAAATCAAGATCCAAACAAGAGCTGTAGCTTGCGGTAGTTTACTCCGTAGGGCATGACCCTGTTTGAAAGCTTGGCAGGCACTCGGTGTATGGACAGGTGGGACGAAGGAAGTTGGGACACGATCCCTTTAGACACGGAAGGTTCACCACCATAGTTAACAGAGGATTATAGCCTTTATAAAGCAAAACGAGAGGATGCTTTATAAAGTGCGCCCTTATTTAACTATTCAGTACAAGATACCATGACTGACATACACCTTTAGCTCTGGTTTTAGAGGTAAATATTTAGAGAAAAGCCTGAAAAATCAATGATTTAGGGCTTGACATTATAGGAAGGAACTCCTTCAAAGAATATATTATATGATAGCGCATTAAAAACTGTTTGTAAAAGAGCTGGGATAAATCGTATTTCAATGCATATTTTAAGACATACATTTGCGACGCGATGCGTTGAAGCTGGTATGAGTCCAAAGACATTACAAACGCTCATGGGGCATTCAAAAATTGAAATAACAATGAATTTATATGTACATTCGACAGATGAACAAAAATCGAAGGAAATACACAATATTTCAGATGCTCTTATGGCAATATAAAATTGGTACATAATTGGTAC
>CAVIFH010000378.1:0-2477 GCA_963641615.1 bacterium
GGCACAGCCAGTGCTTGCCATCATCGTTGCGCCGCCATTCACCGCCGAGTGTTTCAAAGGCGGCAATCATGCCATAGTAGTTGATCTCCGACTCAATGGGAAGCCGCTCGCCATCATCGTTGTACTCGACCTGCTTTGCGGCAATGTCATCCTTGACACACATCTGGGCGTATTTCCACTGGTTGTCCAACCGCTCATTGAGGCGATGGAGTGCGGAACGAATTTCGGATTTTTTCATGGTTTAGACCTCCTCAATTTCGATAGACTTGATGCTTTCGTCTACATATACCCGGCCACGGACACGCTCACAGGCCTTGAGAAAACCCGCAACGGTGTTGCGGAGATCGAACGCCTCACGCTTGGAAAGGGTACTGGGGTTTTCCGTGGCGGCTTTGATTTTGGCTGCACGTTCATCTTCCAGCGGGATTGCGGTGCAGGCTTCGCCGCTTTCGCCGTTCTTGATGGCATCGTATGTAAAGATTACGGTTTTCATTGTCTGGACCTCCTTAGTGCAGCTGTGCAACGTGCTTGTGGTAGGTGACGGTGTAGTGGTCGCGGTACTTGATGACCTTGATATCGCCCATCTTTACGCGCCGGACACCGAACTTCTCGTGAATGTACTTCTTGACCACCGGGGCAGCCTTTTCAGTCACATCTACCGTGCTGTCATCGCGGCGGCTGCTCTTGTAACGGTCAAATCGCTTTTCTTCGGCGGCGTTGGCTTCTTCCTCGGTGCCGTAGAACCCATCCTGTGCGCGGCGGTTCAGACGGAAGAACTTCTCGCTGCTGATGACCTCCAGACGCTCATTCCAGACGGTGCTCCAGCGGTCTTCCTGATTGGGTTTGATATCATCCTTGACCCGGCCAATAATCAGTTCCACGCCCTCGGTGCCGTGGTAGTTGTTGAAGGTGGTAAGCAGCACCCGGATGATCTCGGTTCCGTTGGTGAGGTCAAGGGCGGCGATTTCGCCCTGGCTGCCGCTCATTGTTCCAGCGTTGATGTAGTAGCCCTGTGCCATGTAGCCGTTGGCTGCGGCGGTGAACTTGCGGTTAATATCAATGAATTTCATGGCGGCTCTCCTTACTCAATCGCATCTTCGATGTTGCTTACGGCTTCTTCCAGATTGTCCACTGCAGTGGACAGGTTCTCGCAGATTTCCTCGGTGCGCTCATACCGCGCACCGCTCTGGAGGTTTTCGGGGAAGTTGTCCCGGTAATCTTCTTCCTCGGTCTGGAGGTCTTCCAACTGCGACTGGAGGGTTGCCAGCTGGTCAAGAATATTTCCAAGTGCTTTTCTGCGCTCTCTGTTCATAATGTTCTCCTTGATTTTTGCTCATTGGCTGGTTATAATCAAAGAAGCGAGGGCGGCGGCCCTAACCACCGCCCTGCTCTTACGGATTATTTTTTATCCGTGGGGTTCTGCTTGCTCTGAATGACCTTGTTGGGTTTGATCGTGATCGTTATCCGTTCGGCGAGATCGGGATGTTCGACCAAGATTTCCAGCAGCTCTTTCAGAGCTTTTTTGTTATCTTCCATCGGCCTGTCCTCCTTTCCGAGGAACTTTGCTGTTCCTCTTGACACCCTTATTGTACACCTTTTTGATTTACTTGTCAATACTTTTGATAAACTTTTTCGGTTTACAGCTAAATAAAAATAGTTGACAAGTAATCTTTTTTGGTGTACCCTATATATGAAAGGAGTGGATGACCACATGACAGTATCGGATATCATCAAGGGGCTGCTTTCCATGACAGGGAAGAAGCAGGCGGACTTGGCCGAAGTCCTCGGTATGAGCAGCAAACAGGCAATGAGCAACAAGGTGCGCATGAACCGCTGGTCGGCAGATGACCTCATCAAGGCAGCGGAACTGTGCGGCGGCAAGGTGGCGATTATCATGCCGGATGGACAGACCATTCAGCTGCGCAACGATGAAGACGAAAAAAGCCCGGACGCATAACGTGCATCCGGGCAGGAGAGGGTTATTTCTTGCGAGACTTGCTCACGGTCTGGGGGATGTGGCGCACCTCTTTGACCCTGCGCTCGATGTTGGGCTCTCGCACAATAAGGTCATCAAGATTACAGTCCAATGCCTCGCAAATGAGGTCGAGATCGTCCAGATTCACACGCTCCGCAAAATCATGGTACAACTCGTTGATGGTCTGACTGCGAATCCCTGTTACGCGAGCGAGTTCGCTCTGTGTCATCCGCCGTTCGCCAAGGCGGGTAGACAGCAAAATCCTAATCATAGCCTTTGGTCTCCTTTTACCGAAATTTTAGCCGATATGCACCCGGCTTGTCTGCATTTTGGTGGAAAAGTCTGCATTTCGGCAAGATTTTCCGAATTTCGGTAAATTCTAACAGGAAATGAAACGAAAAAAGACCCAAACCTCATTTCATGCGAGGTTTGGGTCTTTTTTACTTACTTCTTGATTTTCGGCAGGGGACAAAATAAGACGAACACAGAGTCAACCATAATC
>CAVIFH010000379.1:0-2473 GCA_963641615.1 bacterium
CAGTAGGTGATTGCTTGATGTACTGATCTTACTTAAGTAGTCTTCCACCAACGCATGATCCTCAAGATGCGTTTGCGCCAGTGCTGTAAAGCCAATGATGGCATTCATCGGTGTACGGATATCATGAGACATGCTATTAAGGAATGTTGTTTTTGCCTTATTTGCCTGCTGTGCCGCTGCCAGAGCGTGTGTCAGGGCCTCTTGCTGTTTGAGATCCCTGGTTTTTTCCTCCGTAATATCTCTGGCAACATACAGAGTCTCCACCGCTCTGCCATTTTTGTCTCTGCGCTTGACAATAAAACGAGCCTGCATCCACTGTCCAGTAGGTGCTTTATAGTCAGTTGTTACCGTATTAACCTTTTCAAATCTGTCAGCCAGCGTATTCAAATCCAAGAATTCACTGAGTGGTTCCCTGAATTCCGGTTCCATAAAGGATTCTATGATCGTATCCTTTACATCATCAAAATTACCTTTGCTTGCGGCAACCGTTCCCATGAGTGGCACACTGTTTAGTATTTCATATTCATGGGTAATGATATTCGCCCGGAAAATTGTAGAATAAATAGTCGACAGAGAGTTTACGACCTCTGCATGCTCTTTTTCTCCCTTAAGGCGTGCTTCCTCCAATTCTCGCTTTTCTTTTTCCTGCGCCTCATGCTCTTCAATGATTGCATCAATATTCTGGAAGCCAGCCACAACGTTTCCTGCATCGTCGATTTTTCTTATATCGAACTGGTAATGGTGCACCTCACCCTGTTCTGTACTCTGATAGTTTCCGACATACTTATCTTGCTTTGAAAATACTTTTTGAAGATTTTTAAGACTCAGCATTCTGGCCATCTTCGCCTTGTCTTCATTCGGATAAATATACCTATCAGCCCAGGTTTTAATGATCTCATCAAACGAAAACGACACATCTCTAAGTGCCTGAACTTCCTTATAACCATAATCTTCTGATATTCTTATTGCCCTTGCAGAGCCGTCATTAAGATTAGCAAGATAAATGTTCATGTAATTGCTTGAGAGCGTGTTGATAATAGCAAACTGATCCTCAAGCTCCTTCTGATGCGCAGTTTGTTCTTCTACAATATCATCAATAATCTGGAATCCCGCAACAACGCTGTCCGTGTCACCAACTCTTCTGAAATCATACTGATAGTAATGCTGTACTCCATCTTCTACATTCCGATAAGTACCCACACACTTGTCCTGTTGGGAAAATAGCTTTCTGATGTTTTCAATATTTAATGTCTCTTTTACGCGTTTCTTATCCTCCGGGTGCACTGTTTCACGTACCCAGCGATCCACAACTGCGTCAAACGAAAATGTCTGTCCGTTAACATCCCTGATTGCGCTGACATTATAGCTGTCAGCAAGTCTTATTACTCTGGCTGTTCCATCACTCAGATTCGCAACAAACACATTACGGAAGCTCTTGGATAGAACATTGATGATTGCAAGTTGCTCGTCAACCTCTTTTTGATGGGCAGCCTCTTTTTCTCTTTCCTCTTTATCAGTCTCCAGATGTTCCCGGATAATACTCTCTATATTCTGAAACCCGGCAATGATATATCCATCGATATCTGCCTTGCTCAGATTAAACTGGTAATTGATGATTTTTCCATCAACAAACATGCGGTAATTTCCCACATATTCTTCTTTTGAAGCAAATATTTCCCGAAGACGTGCTGGACTAAGCTCACGTCGAAGCATCTCTTGGTCATCTTGATATATCTGGTTATCAATCCAGGTATTAAGCAAATCCACATAAGGAAACGCTTGTCCTCCAAACGATTCAATATCCCCGTACGGATACTCGCCATCATATTTCAGAACTCTTGCAGTTTCATTCTCGATATTTACCAAATATAAATTCTTGAAGTTTCGGGAAAGTGTACGAAAAACTGCAATCTGCTCCTCAAGCAGCTTATTGGCATTTTCAATCTTTTTTTCTTCATCTATGCACTTTGACACAGAGATTGATTCCGCCCTTGTTTCCGAACATTCCAGACAGATAACTTTAGTTTCTATCCAGTGAACCTTGCCGTCGTCGCCCCACTGCGGATGCTTAAGCGTAAGCTCTGTCTTGCCTGCACGGAATGCTGCCACTGCTTTTTCTCGTCCAAAGAGATTCCGAAATTTTTCTGCATACTCTTTATCCGGAATAGTTGATGCACCAACTTCAATCAGCTCATCTACTGTTCCGGACCATTTTGCAGTCTTATTCAGGAACCGCTCATATTCGAGCATATGATATTCATTCTTCAGATAATCCAGCGAAATGGCTAAAGGATAAATAATTCCCATAGCTGCCGCATACTGCTGTACCTGAATACTTAAACGTTTTTCTTCTTCTAACTTTGCTATTTTCTCCTGCAGCTCTTCCATGCGCTGTGACTCGTTTGCCATATTTCTATACCCCCCCCCGCAAAATTTTCAGACACTTTTGTTCTGATGATTTTGTGCGGTGATT
>CAVIFH010000380.1:0-2471 GCA_963641615.1 bacterium
CCGCCGTCGCCGGGAATCTGGGACAGTTCAGGGGAACGAATATGCTCTGCGATATTGGAAACGGCACCATGAACGTCATGTATATCAACGAGCGCAGACCGGTTCTCAGCCGCTGCTATACGGAAAAGTTTGGGACACTTCAGTGCATGCTGGCCGTCCGGGAGCGCGTGCTGCGGCAGTTCGGCAAAACGCTGGACGATGCCACCATCGAGCGTGTGCTGCGCAAGGGTACGGCGGAAATCGGGGAACGATACCTGACCGCCATCCGCGAGACCGCTGCGGAATATGTGGCTGGTATTTTCCTCAGGCTGCGGGAGCATGAGTACGACCCGGAACTGATGCGGCTCTATGTGGTAGGCGGTGGAAGCTGCCTTGTGCGGAATTTCGGGGAGTACGAGACAGGGCGCGTCATCTTCAATGATGATATCTGCGCCACCGCCAAGGGCTATGAGCTGCTGGCGGAGAGCAAGATGAAGAAAGCAGGTGGCATTGTATGAGAAAGAACATCTACACGACCACTCTGCGGCTGAACCTGAACAACGATGCAGACCGGCAGGCATGGGAACACTTGCGGCGGCTGGACAAGACACAGTACCGTTCTGTGAACAGCGCAGTGATTGCTGCTGTCAACGCCTTCTTCGGCAGACAGGAGCAGCTTGCCGCTGATCCTTATCTGGAGACCCGTGAGAAGGAGGATGTTTTTCTTCAGGAAATTCGGGATACCATCCGGGAGAGCTTGCAGGGAGCTGTACCCATGAGTTTTGCCCCATGGATGCAGCTCGTGCAGGGAACAGCACCGGCAGCCACACCGCAGAAAGCAGAGAATAGCGAAGACCTTGATGCCGCGCTGGACTTTGCGGACAGCTTTTGATACCAAATCCACCTGATCTGATAGCAATGCCGATACCAATTCTGGCAAGTTTACTATCATCAACGAAATCTGAAACCATTGTACCATCAAAAACCGGTTGCTTGCTATCACGATTGGTAGCAGACAGCCAGTTTTTACTATCACGAAGGGAGAATTTGACGATGCAGACCATGACCGAAAATGAAAAGAAGCTGTTGCAGGCACAGCACCGGCTGGAGGAAGCACAGATGCGCAACCGGAAAAAGGAGCGAAACGCGCGAACCCGCAGACTCATTCAGGAGGGAGCAATTCTGGAAAAGGTTCTGCCGGAGGTTCCGACGGTAACTCTGACGGAGCTGGAAGATTATCTGACGAATAAGCTGGAACACATTTGAATCCACTGGGAGGCCTCCGGGAAACCGGGGACCTTCCTCTTTTTTCTCCCGAAGGGCGCACTTACTCACCACCCCAAAGGGGCAGTGGTACTTGCCGTTGGCAAGCCGTGCGCTCTCCGAGGGGAATTTCGCTTTCTGCGGAAAGCAACAGACAATGCCACAGCACCTGCGGGCGCTGCTGTCATCGTCTGCGCAATTAGGGAAATACTGTCGCTTCAACCAACGCTATTTCTCCAACCGCCTGCGCAAACCTGCAACCGGCAGCTTTGCCGCAGAGATGGACGGGCGTTCAGTCCGTCCATTTTCTCTTTTGCGAAAGAGAAACAGAAAAAGGAAACGAGGTAAAACGAACAATGGCAATTTACCATCTGGAAGCAAAGGTGGTCAGCCGGGGCGCAGGGCGCTCCGCCGTGGCCGCCTCCGCGTATTTGAGCTGTTCCCGTCTCTACAACGACTACGACGGGATACAGCATGACTACACAAGAAAACAGGGGCTTGTCTGGCAGGAAGTGTTTCTGCCGGAATATGCCCCGCAGGAATGGCAGGATCGGGAGCAGCTATGGAATGCCGTGGAAGAAGCAGAAAAATCCAGGGACAGCAGTTTGGCACGGGAATTTGTTGTTGCTTTGCCTATAGAGCTGAACTGTGAGGAACAAATCGCACTGCTGCAAGAGTTCATCCAAGAACAGTTTGTGGCGGACGGAATGTGCGCCGACGCAGCCATTCATGACACCGATGGCCACAATCCTCACGCACACATTCTCCTGACGGTGCGCCCGCTGGATGAGCAGGGAAAGTGGCAGTACAAGACCGAGAAAGAATATCTCTGCATGAGAAACGGCGAGGAACGGGGCTTCACTGCCGCTGAATTTAAAGCGGCGCAGAGCGAAGGCTGGGAGAAGCAATATCCCTACAAGGTCGGCAAGAAGAAGGTGTATATGACACCGTCTGCCGCAGATGCGCAAGGGCTTGTCCGGGCTGACAAGCATCCCAAAAGCATCCGCTACGGCAGGCAGAATCCCATCTCCGAACGCTGGAACAGCGAAGAGCAGCTTGTGGCATGGCGTGCGGCGTGGGCAGATGTGTCCAATCGTTATCTGGAATGCGTCGGACGAGAGGAACGCATTGACCACCGCAGCAACGTTGCACAGGGAATTGACGAGATCCCCACTATCCATGAGGGCGTGGCAGCGCGGGCGATGGAGCGCAAAGGCTTTGTCTCCGAC
>CAVIFH010000381.1:0-2470 GCA_963641615.1 bacterium
GAGGTAATACCAGTGTGCGTCCCGAGTTGTGCTGTTGTTCAGAGCATTCAGAGCCTCGCGCCAGCGGTGGAAACGGATATATTGCTCAGCAGATGTCTGATACGGGTCCCCTTGAGTGGTGCTGTGACCGCGCTGCTGCTCATAGCCTCCAAAGGGGTCATAGCCACTGAAAGGCCCGGAGTAAGATCCGCCGCTCTGACTTGTCTGCTGCCGCGCGTATTTCTCGGGATTTTTGATCTGATCGTACGCGTCATTGATCTCCTGCATCTTCCGCGCGGCTTCTTTGTCGCCGGGATTCAGATCCGGATGATACTTTTTTGCAAGCGCCCGATAAGCACGCTTTACCTCTTCATCTGTGGCATTGCGGTCTAATCCCAAAACCTTATAAGGATCGTCAACCATTGTCGGAGGCCTCCTTCCGGTTCTTTCTGCGGTACTGTATCCAGACACCGCTGTACAGAATATTATCCAGCAGGGGTTTATCCTGCACTAAGGGCAGCTTCTCATAGCTTTCCGTGCAGCGTGCCATTGCCATTACCAGATATTCTTCCCATTCCTTTTCATCCTTTTCCCGGAAAAGGAGTGGATTATACTGTCCTTTCCGCCTGTCGCGGTCATAATCCAGCATGGCATCGGCCAGATAGATGAATCTGCCCAATGAAAAGCCCAGCTGCCGTAAGTCCTCGCTCCAGCGATCCTCCCTCAAAGTCATCAGCTCCGCCATCAATTCGCCGAAGCAGGAGGCAGGAAGATCCGGATTGTCGGTATTTGCCTGCTCAAAGGCACTCAGTTCCCGAATACATGCCGCGATGGATTCACACTGCCGCGGGTATCGCTCATGGATTTCACTCTGGTAGGGGGAAAGAATCTTTGCAAGCAGGCGGGCCGAAGCTTTTTTCTCATCTGAAATATCATCCATTGCCTTATAATAGGCAAGCGCTACATTCATATCCGCAGCATAATCGACATATTGATTCGCGACCCAGGCTCTGGGTCGCAGAGGATGCATGAAACAGCGTTCCTTCCCGGACTGCTCCTCCGGCTCATACAGACTCATGTGAATCATGGCAAGGAACACCATATCGTAATTCAGCACAATTCTGGCAGGATTGCCGATGCGCTTGTGGATGCTCCTGCAAATGCCGCAGTAGACACTGCTGTAGCGTTCCTTCTGTGCATCGTCCAATTCTTTCCAATTGGCATTGACAAGGCCAAACATCCTATTCTCTCCTTCTGCGCCGCCCGGCAAAACTTTTTCCTATATATGTATCATGCAAGTGTGAACATTGGATAAACAAGCCACAAAATTTTCTGCAATTGCAGCGAGGAAACCTATTATCCGCCAATTTGAAATGTCTGCATTCAGGATATTGACAGAGAATTTGACACGTGGTAGGCTAGGGGTGAGTAAGTTACGGTACAATGTGTCTTCGCCTCAATTTGCGGGAAAGGGTGCACTTGCCGTATGATTTTAGAATGCACCCGCAAGGTGCCTTACAGATGGGAGAAACTATGCTGAAACGGGCTGCTGCTTTTTTTGCTGTCATATTGCTTTTCTTTTCGCATGTATTCTGTGCGTACGCGGATACAAATCGTACCTTTTTTGCAATGGATACGATAATGTCAATATACGCACCGGGTGCGGCAGACACACTTCTGGATGAATGTGCGGAGTTGGTGACAGCCCTGGAAGAAAAGCTTTCCGTCACTGATGGCGAAAGCCAGATTGCGCGGCTGAACGCGGGAGAAAGCGTTTCACTTGATTCACAGGTGCGGGGGCTCCTTACATTCGCTCTTGCGATGTGTGCCCGGACGGATGGGGCGCTGGATATTACGCTCTATCCAATCGTCCGTGCATGGGGCTTTACAACAGAGGAGTACCGGGTGCCCACTGAGGCAGAAATCAATGAGCTGCTGCAATATGTGGATTACAGCGCCCTTTCTCTGACGGAGGACCCGATCACGCTTCCGGATGGAGTCATGATTGACTTTGGAAGTATCGCAAAGGGATATGCTTCAGATGAACTGGCGCGGCTGCTGCGGGAAAACGGAATTAGCAGCGCATTGATCGATTTAGGCGGGAATGTTTACTGCGTTGGGAAGAAAGAAAACAGTTCGGACTGGCGCATCGGAATTGCAGACCCGGAGGGGAACGGAACCATTGCCGTCGTAACAGCTTCTGACTGTGCAATTATTACATCCGGGGCTTATGAACGTTATTTTGAATCAGGCGGCGTACGTTACGGTCACATCTTTGATCCGGAAACCGGATACCCTGTATCCGGCGACCTGGTAAGCGTGACGGTAATCGGCAAAAGCGGCGCAGTCTGTGATGCGCTGTCAACAGCACTTTTTGTAATGGGGACAGAAAAAGCCTGCGCGTGGCTGCAGCAGTCTGCCGATGTGGAAGCGCTTCTGCTGAATGGCGGCGGAATTTATGCAACAGAAGGGCTTCGGGATACCCTGCGTA
>CAVIFH010000382.1:0-2465 GCA_963641615.1 bacterium
AGTATTGCTATGCTATTGTGGGCTACGGTCTGACAATACAGGAGCATTGCTTTGATTACGCCGGCGTGTTCTATCCGCTGGGCGAGAAGGACGACGAAACGGTTCGCCCGTTCGATGCGGAGAACATCAGCGAAGTGGTGTTCAAGGGATACACGGGACCGGAAGGCAAGACGTTTGCAGTGACCAGCCAGTTTGTGCTCGCGGCGCAGAAGAAGGCGCTGACGGAAAAGGAAAAGTCTGCAACGAATAAGCCGGAAGAGAGCAACAATTTGGTTTAAGGCAAGGCAGGCACACAGCATCAATTCATGACGGAGGCTATAGGCAATGAAACTGAAAAATGCGGCTGCGTGGTTTTTACTGATTGTATTAGTGCTGTGTGCATTTTCGACAGGCATGGCTGAAACAACGGCGGGCACCGATGATTATTCGCTGGCATCCAAACTTGAGGCAATGTACGCCGAGTACGAGCGCGGAAAGGAATATGAAACCTTAGGCAACATGGTACAGGCACGCAAGTCCTTTTCAAACGTGGTTGCGAACTACGCGGAAAATGTGTACGGCAGCTACAAGGACGCGGCGGAATACTACCATTATGCGCAGGGGTGGCTGTGCTTCTGGGATGAGCAATATGCAGATGCGGCGGCGCATTTCCAGCGCTGTTCGTCAAGCAAATTTCCCGATACCGTCTACTACATCCAGTATGTGCAGGGCAGCGAAGAACTTGCGGCAGGCGACCTGACGAACGCCGAAAATGACTTGAAGGAAGCACGGGAGTACACCATCCTGTCCGGTATGGCATCGGAGCAGCTGGATGCGCTGTGGAAGCTTCAGAAAGAGCAGAAAGATCTGGACAAGGCGGCGGCGGCCCTTCGGTCGGTCATCCTGCACTTTACTGCGAAAAAGCAGGGCGGAGATGGTTCAACCATCGAAATTACGTGGGAGAATCAGCAGAACATCAACGATTACCTCATCACGGTCAGCACCTGCGCGGAAGAGCCTGATGTAAGCGGAGATGCGGTTGAAGTCACAAAGGGCGAATCCGTTGCGTGGACACCTGACGAAACCGGCTGTGCGCTTTACAGCGTTCAAACAACGGATGCGGATGCGTCGTTTTCCGTCAGCGGCTTGTGGCAAGGGAGCACGTATTACATTCGAGTGTACGATGCAAGGCAACTTGCGCAGTGCGAGTGCAACAGCGTCTCCGTGAATCAGGCGGATACGAACGAAACGTACATCGGTACAGAACAGGTGAATGTGCGCATGTACCGCGTCAGGAAGACGAGCTACAGCAAAACCATCAGCGAAATCGACCGCGGCAGCAGCAAGGGCAGTTCACCTGCGAATACGCTGTTCAACGCAGGCGCGGCACAAAGAGTCGATGATTTTGCGGTCGATATTTCCGAAGAAAACCTGGCGGAGTACGGTTACTATCTGCAAATTTGCAAGGCGGTTGGAAAAATCAATCGGGAAGCCTTTGATGGCAAGGAGGTTGCAATCTATCTTCACGTGAAAGGCTACGGCACGGCGCGGATTGTCGGTCAATGGCCGATGGATCAGGTCAGGTTCCTGCCGGGCACGGACGCGGACAAGATGATGAGCATCTATCTGGCCGACCTGTTCGATCAGCTGAAAGCCATTCCGGCAGGGGCTGACTGGTGCGTTGAGATGCTGCTGGACGGTGAAATCATCTTCTCGGCTTCAGGAGTGACAAAATGATGGAAGAGGCACAGATCAGAGCATTCGTGATGCAATCCGAAATGCTGCGAACGTGGCGGATTGAGAGCATTCTGGGGAGCGGAAAAAAGAGCGTTGTCTACCAGATCGCAAGAGAAACGGAGAAAGAAAAAACCGTATCAGCGCTCAAAGTCATTTGTGTCATGCCTGAGCCGGATGATGTGGAATACCTGAAGAGCATCGGTCTGACACCAGATGCGATTGAGCGGAAATACAAAAAATTGGTTGACAGATGCCGAGATGAAATCAGAATCATGCAGCAGCTGCAGGGCGAGGCATACATTCTGAACTGCCTTGACTTTGAAGAGGTGGGGTCGGAGGGTAAGCCCGGCGCGATGCTGATGATCCGCGAGGAAAAGCTGACGCCGCTCAAGGATGCTCTTTCCCAAACGCCGCTAAGTGAAAGCCGGATTCTGCAGATTGCTCTGGGTGTCGCAAACGCGCTGGAAACCTGCCATTATCATCAGCCTCCCATTATCCATGGCGATGTGAAGCCGGATAATATCTTCTGGCTGCGGGATGACATCTACAAGCTCGGCGATTTCGGCGTATCAGCATTTCCGGAAGAAACAGATGCACAGCGGCAGGGCGGTACGCCTGATTACGAGGCGCCGGAGAGACGTTCAAAGGGGATGACCCCGAAAACAGACATTTATGCCCTTGGGCGTACGATTGAGCGGTTACTTGAAGGGCAGAATCCCGGCACAAACAGCTCTTTACGGCGGTTTGCT
>CAVIFH010000383.1:0-2450 GCA_963641615.1 bacterium
AGCTGGCAGCGGCCATGATGGAGGAAATGCCGCTCAGTGCTCTGGTCAGCTTCGGCATGATGTCGAGCGAGCAGTTGGACGGTTTGGTTGCCATGCTCAATGCATGAGTATTTGAGGTGCCTATATGAAGTTCCAATGGATAAAACCTGAAACTCAAAAATTCGATCCAAAGACGCAGCAACCGGCATCCTATATCCGAAAAGAATTTACCATAGAGAAGCCCGTTCGCAAAGCGACCGCCTATATGACTGCCATGGGCTGCTATATCCCGTATCTGAACGGCGAGCGCCTCTCTGATCGCCTGCTGCTACCCGGTTTTACCGATTACACCAAGCGTGTGCAGGTTCAGGAGTACGACATTACAGACCGGCTGCGTGTCGGGAAGAATGCGGTCGGCTGCGTAGTCGGCGACGGCTGGTACCGTGGAAACCTCGGCGCGTTCAACAAGCGCAATGTCTACGGTACGGCGCTCATGTTTGCCTGCACGATCATCGCGGAAACGGATGATGGGACGGTCACGATACAGAGCGGAGCGGATTGGAAAGCCACCCAAAATGGGCCGCTGAGGGAGAACGATCTGAAACTGTGTGAGATCTACGATGCCCGCAAAGAGATGCCGGGCTGGGCTGAGGCCGGCTTTGACGACAGTGGGTGGCACGCCTGCGAGTCGGTCGCTTCCCCTTGCTCGGAAGTGGCGGATGAGGGCGAAACTGTCACGGAACACGAAAGATTTCCTGCCAACCTGTTGCACACGCCGGACGGAAATACCGTGCTGGATTTCGGACAAAACCTTGCGGGTCATGTGCGCTTTACGGTCAGCGGTCAAGCGGGTACGAGCGTATCTCTGATCATGGGCGAAGCGCTGGACGAGAGCGGCAATTTCACCCTTGCAAATTTGCAGGGCACGGGGCGAAGCGCAGAAGTCATGTCCGTTGGTCAAAAACTGACCTATGTGCTGAAGGAGGGACAGCAGACCTATACGTCACACTTCCTGATCAGCGGATACCGCTATGTCCTTTTGGAAAACTGGCCGGAGGAGGTGCAGACAGAGAATTTTGCGTCCGTCGCCATATATTCCGACCTGCGGACGACCGGTGTCTTTGAATGCTCCAATCCGCTCATCAACCGTTTCGTTCAGAACGTGACGTGGAGCATGCGTTCCAACTTCGTGGATATCCCCACCGATTGCCCCCAACGGGAACGCGCGGGATGGACGGGTGATATCAGCGTGTTCATCGACAGCGCCAACTACCTTGCGGATACTAGAAAATTCCTCAGAAAGTGGCTGCGGGATCTCGCCGGGATGCAGAAGCCGAGCGGCGAAGTCCCAGTGATCGCACCGACTGTGCCGCTCATCGGTGTCGGCTCGTCCAGCGCAGGTTGGTCGGATGCGATTGCAACCGTACCTTTCGCACAGTATTGGGCATACGAGGATAAGGAGCTGCTGCAGGAGATTTATCCATTTGTAAAGAGGTGGGTGGATTTCAATGAAAAGCGGGCGAAAAAACGGAATATCCTGAACTTCCCGAAAAAATGGTTCCGGGAAAAGTATGTCCTTGATACGGGCTTCCACTTCGGAGAGTGGCTGGAGCCCGGCGGGGACAACCTAAAGGACGGCCTGAAAGCCTTTATTCATCCGGATCATGAGGTCGCCACCGCATGGTTTTATTACTCCGCAAAAATCGTCTCCGATATGGCGGAGATCCTGGGGGAGCCGGAAGACCGGATAAAATACGGGGAACTGGCTTCTAAAATCAAAACCGCATACCAACAGTTTTTTCTGCCGACCGGGAATGTCGTGAGCCTTCGGCAGTGCAAATATGTCCGTCCGCTCTACATGGAACTCGCACCCGAGGGCGAAGCCCGGGAGATCGCCGCAAGACTGAACAATCTCGTCAAGGAAAATCAGTATAAAATCGGTACGGGCTTTATGACGACCTATCAGGTGCTGAATGTCCTGACCGATTTCGGATATGCCGAGACTGCCTATAAAATGATGGAAAACGAAGAGTGCCCGGGGTGGCTCTACGAAGTCAAGCAGGGCGCGACCACCGTTTGGGAAGGCTGGGATGCCGTATGTGACGGGAAGCTGAAGCCGTTGTCGCTAAACCACTACGCGCCCGGCGCAGCGGTCAGTTGGCTGTTTTCAAGGTGCGCGGGCATCCGGCCGATGAAGCCGGGGTATCAAGAGGTTTTGATCAAGCCTGTACCGGGCGGTTCGCTCACCTATGCCAAGGCGAGTTACGAGAGCATAGTGGGCATGATCCGATCCTTTTGGAAAATTGAGAATGGTGAGTTCATTTTAAACATTGAGATTCCTAATGGACTATGGGCAAAAGTTGAATTGCCCGATGGGACAATATACGACGGAGCAAGCTCAAACGAGTATCGTTGTCCGTGGAACAATAGCGGTCGAGACAAAACATAAGTAGGCTTATGTATTTTTCTCC
>CAVIFH010000384.1:0-2438 GCA_963641615.1 bacterium
ACTACCAGCTTTATACCCTCCAGTTCCAGAAGCAGCAGCTGCTGAAAACACCGTAAGTAGCTGAATCGACCGACACCGTAAACCAGTGCCGGTCGATTTTTCAATCGTATCTGATGAACGCAGGTTCTGACGGGTGAGAGTCCCAAAGCATCCTGTCAGCGAAAAAGAGCGCTCAATTGGCAATTGGGCTTAATAAAATCACAAGATTTGCCGGGAGCGGTGTTGCTTGACAGGATGGGACTGCACGGCTATAATTGAAAGCGTTATTTTTGCTTGAGAATATATTTGAGAATAATGAGAACAATAATGGAGGACACGCTATGAAAAAAGGACTGCTTGTCGCGATAATCATGATTTTGATAGTGGCTTTTGCAGTGAGCGCTCTGTACCTTGCCACATATTTTGCTGATGGCATTAAGCATCAGAATAAGGATAATGCCCTTGCGGATGCGGTCAGCTCTGCAAAGGAACAGTATTCGGCAACAGACGCATCCGACAGCCCCTACGGAGTCCCGGGGAGCTATGGCCATGAGGATGAGTATTACACGCCGGATGTGATTGACGAACCGGAAAATACGCCGACAAGACCTGTGCTCGAAAGCGGCAGCGATTTTCTCCCGTGGTATGAGGAGCTTCACAGCCAGAATACGGATATGGTAGGCTGGATTCAGATTGAGAATACAAAAATCAATTACCCCGTGATGCAGACCTCCCAGGATAACGCCAACTATTATCTGTATCGCGATTTTGACAAAAATGATTCTGTGCGCGGCAGCATTTATGCCGCCGAAATCTGTGACGTGTTCAAGCCGAGCGATAACATTACCTTATTCGGCCATAACATGAAGGACGGAAGCATGTTTGCCTACCTCGGCAATTATTACGAAAAGTCCACATGGGAAGAAAATTCACTGATTTTCTTTGATACACTGACAGAGTCCCATGTCTACAAAATCTTTTCAGTGTTTAAAACCTCAGGTACAGATAATGTGGGATTTGCGTACCACCTGATGGCCGACGCGGCGGATGAAGAGGAATTTAATGAGTTCGTGGCGACGTGCAAGGAGCTTGCGTTTTACGACACGGGCATCACACCGGTGTACGGCGATAAGATTTTGTGCCTGTCGACCTGTGAATATACCATTGATAACGGCAGATTTGTCGTTGCGGCGGTTCGTATTACCTGATTTCACTGAAAGGGCTGCTGAAGCGGCCCTTTTCGTTCATAAATTGTTCTTGCAACCCGTGTTTACTTTTTTTATGGACAATGCTATGATAGCCGCAGCCTTCATGGGGAGGCGGCACGCCGCAATTCCATCAGAGGATTCACGGCAGGAAAGGAGATGCTTCATTGCACCGTTTCGTTGAAGAGTTAAAGGATTTTTCAAAAAAGGGCGACTGGATTTTATTGATTCTCTGCCTGATTACATCGGCTTACGGCGGCATTATGGTGGCAAGTGCTACAAATGCTGCGAAATTC
This sequence comes from bacterium, assembly GCA_963641615.1. Lineage (GTDB taxonomy): Bacteria > Bacillota > Clostridia > Oscillospirales > Oscillospiraceae > Faecousia. The sequence goes on from CAVIFH010000384.1 coordinate 1,481, forward strand.
GGAGGCAATACAAAGTACATTCTGATTCAGCTGGTTGCGACCGTGCTGGGCGTGATGATTTACGCAGTCGTTTCTTCCATAGATGTGGACTTTATGTCGGAGCACCGGGGAGTCCTTGTGGCGTTTAATGTGATCCTGCTGCTGCTCCTGATTCCCTTCGGTGACGATCACGACTCCGGCAATAAAAGCTGGCTGTCGATTCCGCTGGTCCCTGTGAGCATTCAGCCGGCGGAAATATGCAAGATTGCTTACATCATCATTATGGCATCTGTGATGTCATCCCATCAGAATGACATATCCAGCATTCCGTCTGTGCTGCATATGGTTTTCCATCTGGGGCTTCTGGTCGGGCTGAACATGGTGCTTTCCGGCGATGCCGGTGTGTCTCTGATCTTCGTATTTATCTTTATCGGTATGGCCTTCGGCGGCGGCGTGAGCCTGTGGTGGTTTTTGCTGGGAATCGGAGGAATTGCGGTCGGCATACCAATCATATGGCCGCATCTGGGCGAATATCAGCGAGAACGTATCCTGGTACTGATCGACCCTGAGTACGATAAAATGGGTACCGGCGCGCGCTACCACAGCAAAATCAATCTGCAGTCCCTTACAGGCGGCGGACTTACGGGGCAGGGGCTCTTTAATGGTACACGAACCCAGAGCGGCAGCCTTTATGCCCAGCACACAGACTACATTTTCTCATCAATGGGTGAGGAACTGGGCTTTTTAGGGTGTCTGCTTGTTGTCATTCTGGAATTCGCAATCATTGCCAGGTGCATTCAGGTCGGAGCCCGGTGCCCGGATTATATGCGTCGGCTGATTTGCTACGGCGCCGCGTCTGCCATGATGTTCCAGGTGCTGATTAATGTTGGCATGTGCATCGGCGTTATGCCGGTTATCGGACTGACGCTCCCGCTGATCAGCTACGGCGGCTCTTCGGTTGTTACAACCTATGCTATGA
>CAVIFH010000385.1:0-2437 GCA_963641615.1 bacterium
CGCAAAACCCGTACCACCTAAAAGGCGTGCGACCTTGCGACCTTAACTTATGCTCCGACTCTGATTTCAGTACCGTTCTTGAAAACAAAGGTTATTTCACCGTTCCTGTGGACGATTGCTTTCTCAACCATCACCGTCCAGATGGTTGCATCCCAGTCGTGCAGTATCTCCGGCTGTTTTTTAGGGTGCGGATGTAAAGATCCATCGTCTTATCATGCTGACTGCGGGCAGCACGAAGATTTTGTAGCCGTTCAAGCTCAGCCACTGCTGTTTCATACCGTTTTGTGAAGGTGTCGTACTTTTTAATGTAGGCTTCCTGGGACTGTGCCGTGGAGGCGTTTTCCTTCACCGCCGCCTTGACCAGCTCTGCTACCACTTGAGTTTCCTCACGCTGCCGTTCAATATGTGCATCCAGTGCTTCGAAGTTTGCCAGTAACGGCATAATGATAGACATTCTGCACGTCATCAACGTCAACGCCCATGCCAAATGCCTTAGTTGCAAGCATTATAGGAGTATTCCCTTTTCTAAATCCGTCGAAGGTATGTCGTTTCGCGTCATTAAACGCTTCCAGGCTCAAATCATCTATGTTTCTTCCAGTGTAAGTGCCAATTCTTTTATCCGTGGTGATGCCTGCAAAACTGCGAATTCCTTTTGAACAATCACCAGCAAGAGACGCATACGGAAAATAAACTATTGTTTTCTCGTTATTTGCAAGCCAGCGCTGTATTCTTTCATCCAGAGCCTTTGTTTTAGCAGCCTCATAATCAGCCATTGGCAGCTTTGTACTCTCCTTATGTACTATATCAAAACGGATATCGTCCCTGCGTATGTAACCGATGTATTTTATTGGATTCTCCATGTAAAGGCTGATAACTGTATCACTGACAGAATCATCTATACCACCATTTATTGCTGTTGCCGTGAACGCACAGATGGGGAAATGGTATACCTTTCTCTGAATACCCTTTGTGGTCTGTATATGATTTCTCAGTCTGTTTATGTATCCACCAAGATACCAGTAATCTGGTCGGAATCCAACACCCCACGTAGTAACAATATGTGCTTCATCAACGATAAGGAGTCCTATTTCACGGTCGCCTATTATCGTCTCAATAGAATATGACAACAATGTCTCCGGGCTCAGATAGAGAAGATCAACCCCACCATTCTTGATTTTGTCAAGCACAGCTTCCTTTTCCACCTGTGAAATAAGATCGGAATTGAAAGTTTCAACCCTCATGTATCCACTTTTATTCAGCTTTTCCTCCTGATCCTGCATCAGAGCCTTAACGGGTTCAATAATAATGGTCAGCTTGTGGTGCTTTTTCGCCAGATATACCGCAGGAATCTGAAACATTACGGATTTCCCGGCTCCCGTTGATGCTGTAATAAAAATATCGCGAAACGAATGTCCTGTTGATTCTTCGTAAGAACTCTCAGCTTGGTGGATGATTTCTTGGATTATCTGCCCCTTCGAAAGCTCGATGACCTCTTTATCTATGTCTGGGTTCTTGTAAAATTTAATTTTACGAAAGCTGGCAAATTTCTCAATGCCTATATCGTTTCTTGCGATTTCAATCAGTTCATTCTCCATGGCCTTATCTTCCGGAAGAACTTCGCGAAATTTGACAAGTCGTATATTATTAACCACGCAATAAGCCTGCAGAGAGGATTGCATGCGCTTGGAAGCATAACTATCAGATGATTTAATGCCAATAACCGTAGGTTTTGCAATTTCCATTTTTGCAAAATCCCGCAAGTATGTTTCAATGTCATCATTAAAAAAGATGTTATAATCGCTTGTCGTCTGACCTTCCTCGACAACTATTCTGCTTGGATAATAATCCTGTAAATGTATTCCTTCATCTTTATCATACTCGTAGTTATAAAAGCTACCATAATACACACCATCTACATCCACCAATGCGTTGTAAACGGCAATAAAACGTCCACACTCTTCAGAAGCGTCAACGCTGCTATCACCGTTAAGTGCCTTCGTTATTTCTTTTGCAAGCGCATCGGATAATTCAAATGATAATGGGTAGTAGTCTGGATAGATGTTGTTACGATAGACAATAACTGATAAACCGTCGTCTTTGATTGCTTCATCTACGTGGGCTTTTATGAGAGAATATTCTTCGTATGTAACCCAAGCTTCATCATCATCTTCCATCTCAATGAGGGCAATTTCCAGCTGCTTACGCGCCTTCCTATCAAAATCAAGTACCTGCTTTTTTTACCAATGTCCGAAGCAACCAGTGGGGATTCGTTCAGCAATTTGAAAAAATTAAGATCAAAGCCTTTGTATACATTAAGTTTCATACTCGTTACCTGTCCTTTTTATATTTTAAAAAAGTATATGTAGCCTCAGTTACTACCTAAAAGCCTTCACAATCTCCCCATATGTCACCAGCGACACATTACCGAGTTCCTTTG
>CAVIFH010000386.1:0-2434 GCA_963641615.1 bacterium
GTGCCAACCGCATCAAAGGAAGCGCGTTCTCTATCGGCAGCCGCTCCTACACCCTGACACCAAACGAAAACGCAAACAATCTCCACTCCGGCCCGGAATTTTACCACAATCGGCTATGGAGCGTCTCTGCCCACTCGCAAAGCAGCATCACTTTCCATTTGGACAGCCCGGATGGCGATCAGGGTTATCCCGGCAACGCTTCCATTGATGTAACCTATTCCATTGACGAAAACGGCGGACTGCACATTGCATATGACGCATCCTGCGACCAGGATACCATCTTCAATCTGACAAATCACAGCTATTTCAATCTGGCCGGCGAGAGCAGCGTATCTGCCGCCATGGATCAGCTTCTGATGCTCCCTGCACGTACATTTGCCGTAGCTGACAGCGAAAGCATCCCTACCGGTGAGATGCGCAGTGTAGACGGTACACCCATGGATTTTCGCACTCCAAAGCCCATTGGCCAGGACATCAATCAGGACTACACCCCGCTGAATTTACAGGGCGGTTATGACCATAATTTTGAGGTCTGCTGCAATCCCTGCGCGGTTCTCTCTGATCCTGTTTCCGGGCGGACAATGGCTGTCTATACTGACCTGCCGGGAGTTCAATTCTACGCAGGCAATTTCCTGCAGGAAACCGGCAAAAATGGGACTGTTTACGGAAAACGCAGCGGCATTGCCTTGGAGACACAGTTCTACCCCGACTCCATTCACCACCCGGAGTGGAAGCAGCCGGTCACAAAGGCCGGAGAAAAATACCACTCTGAAACCATTTACCGCTTCTCCTGCTGAGAAAACACAGACATTTCTCCCGGAAACAGGCATCACAGCATGTCTGCTTCCGGGAGTCCTTCTTCACGAAAAAAGGCCGTAAAAGTACCCGAAGATCAGCTCTGATCCTCGGGTACCATCATGTCTATAGAGCCTTCCCTGTCCGCCTCAGGCGGATTGCCGACTTGTTAAGCTTTCTTTTTGCGCAGTGCGAACATGGTAATCAGTGCTGCTGCTGCCAGAACCATAACTGCCGCGGCGACTTCAATCTGAGCGGTATCGCCGGTCTTCGGGTTGGTGTTGCTGCCAGAGGTCGCAGATGTGGCGGACGTAGCTGCAGGGAATACCCAATAGCCGCTGTTCTCACCGGTCTTAACCCAGTATGCACCGGTCGTGGAGGTGGTTGCTGTGGTGCTGGAGGTATTGCTTGTGGTGCCGCCGTTCACGACCGTCGTACCGGTCTTCGCGTTGTTCACCATGACATAGATTCGGTTGGGAGTTGCATCGGTAATCTCGATGTTCTGGGTGCCGGCCTTGCTGGTGTTGGCGCGGTAGCTTGCCCAGGTGGAGTCATCAAACAAGCCTGCAATGGACAGTGTGCCGGAAGCAGGGGTATAATACTTTGTAACCTGCGCAACCACATCCGAGCGGCTGATGTTGTTGTTCTTTACGAAACCATCCATCAGGATCATCCGGTCGCAGCTGGAGAAGTTGCCGTTGGTGTAGATGTAGAGGATAACCAGTGCTTCGTCGTTCCAGACTGCAGTCAGGGATGTATCGCCGGCAACCTGATAAACTGTCTCGGAGGTGTAGAAGCTGCCGTTGGCATCCTTCCAGCCCTTGAAGACCTTGCCGCTGAGCGTCGGGGTGGGAAGCACGCCGACCTTGGAGCCGAAGTAAACGGTCTTGGAAACAGGGGTCACCGTTCCGCCGCTGGCGTTAAAATACAGCGTGTAGGAATTGGAAACGAAGTTTACAAACACAGTCTGAGCCTGATTCATCAGGGTATCCTGTCCGGTCAGAGCCTGCGTGCCGCTGTAATCCTTCCAGAAGTTGTACTGCCAGGTGTAGCCCGGTGTAACAGACAGCTCTGCATTGACCGTCGCGGTAACATTGTTGTTCAGGTAATTCAGCAGCGGTGTACCCGCGGGAACATTCTTTGTGTAGATGGTCTTTGCGGTGGAGCTGTCGCCGTTCAGCACACGGCGAACCGTCAGCTGATAAGTGACTTCTGTCCACTTTGCGTAAGCAGTCTTATCGGAATCGTAATTATAGGTCTGGCCAATGGTAATCTTCTGATCGTCGATATACCAGCCGGCGAAGGTGTAGCCGCCGCGGGTTGCATCCGGAAGGACACTGATGGAAGCACCATTCTTCACATCCACGATCATGCTGGAGCCGCCGTTGACTGTGCCGCCATTGGCATCCAGTGTCAGCTTAAAGGAGGCGCCGATCTGAACGGAACCGCAGACGGAGCAGACACCATTTACATAATTATGCTCGCCGGTTGCAGCAATCGTCGCACCAGTCTGCAAAACCTTGCCGCATACTGCGCAGGCAAGATCTGCTTCCTTACCAGCTGCGACGCAGGTTGCCGCCTGAGCGGTGCCGGCTACTTCTACCGTACCCTGGCTATGGGTGCACTCATATTTACATAC
>CAVIFH010000387.1:0-2433 GCA_963641615.1 bacterium
TTTTTGAGATTTTTTGAAAAAATCTCGGAATGGATGGGATAGGATTGATTTAAGGCAATTATACCTGAAAGCTGTGAATAAATCTATTGCTTTTAGCGGCGGCAAAAAAATAACGGGTATCCGGCTTCTACCAGATACCCGTTATTTCGTTCCCAACCCTGCCTGACAGATGCCATAGTCGTAACTTTTAGAATTACTGTCTTATGAGCACCCATGCGAAGTGGGGGGATTTTGTGCACAAAATATTAAGAATTTGTGCAATGCTTGAAAATATGATCCTTTTGTGGTAAAATCCATCGGCAAAAGATGGGGCGATGATGGAACCTGTCCTTTGCAATGTACCGTATTTTTACAGATTTCGATTTGACAAAAACGGTTAGGAGGATACTTTATGAAAAAAGTCTTAAAACTTGTGTCATGTGTCGCTGTGATTGCCGTACTGGTTTGCGCCGTCGGTATTTATGCGTCTGCCGAGTCATCAATGAAAGGCATTTGCTCTGAATGCGACCGCCTCGGCTGCACAGTGCAGGAAGGCCTGGTGATTACCGACAGTTATGTAAAGCTGGATGAGAGCCGGCATGCCAGGTACTACAAGTGCGAAAATGGGCATATGGTGATCGGCTACAAGAACCTGGAAACCGGAGAATACGACAAAGGTTATTATGATGCCGGTGAACATGTTGCCGAAACAGCAGCAACATGCCAGAAAAAAGCTGTGTGCATCCTTTGCGGCGAGGAATTCGGCGACTATGGCGAGCACAGCTACGGCGAGGGCGTCGTGACCGCTCCTACCTGCACAGAGAAGGGGTATGTAACCTATACCTGCACTGTCTGCGGAGCAACAAAGACAGAGGACGGAGAAGCAGCAACGGGCCACAGCTATGGTGAAGGCGTTGTAATCAAGCCCACCTGCACAGAGAAGGGCGCTACGGAATACACCTGCACCGAATGCGGGAATAAGAAGTATGAGGATGTGACCGATGAGCTCGGCCATACCTACGATACCGGAAAGGTAACTGCCCCCACCTGCTGGAAAAAGGGATACACGACCTATACCTGCAGCGTCTGCGGAGCAACAAAAAAGGCAGACGAGACGGACGCCCTCATGCATTGGTACGATGAGTGGGTACCGGTAAGCGAAGGAAAGATGAGCGCGCCCTGCAAGCGCTCCTGCTGCAATTATACAAAGACGACCGACTGCATCGACTGGAAGTTTACGATGATTGAGACCGTTGAAGAGGAAGATGTAGCGGAGACAGAGGAAACAGCAGAAGAAAAGACAGAGCCGGTTACATATTATGTTTGCCCTGTTTGCGGACAGACAAGCGATGCAACCCGCCTGAAAATTGTTTCGAAGGCGACTTCAAGAGCAATTACCGGCTGGATTTCCTATGGCGATCTGGTTGTGCGTGTGGGCGAGCTGGCCAATGGCGAGAAGATCATGAGCGTCGGCTATGAGTATGATGCCCGCCTGGTAAATGCCACCGGCGAAACCAGCTATACTGTCCCTGCCGATGTACTGGACGGCTATAAGCTGATGCTGCTGGACGAAGAGGGCAATGAAACTGAGGTGGAGGTTACCGTAAAGGACGACCAGGCTACCTTTGTGCTGGACTTCACTGCTCCCTGGCAGGAGCGCGTGCCTGTCCGTATTCTGCACTTGGTCCCCGCTGAGGCATAAATAAGTATTTGTGGGCTGCTCCAAAACTTTTGGAGCAGCCCAATTTTATAATGAGAGCTTTTGATGCAGAATTCATTTTTGAAGCAAATCCCTAATGCGGCATAGTCATCCTTGTGGAGAGCAGGCATGCGAACAGCATGACTGAGTGTGCGTGCGCCCGGCATGGGCGATAACTAGGTGGTGAAAGTTCACTACGGACTCGGTAACAGGAACCGTTAGCCGAAGGCAAGGGCGTCCATCGTGAGGTGGAATCTGAAGGAAGCCGGATCGCGGATGTTAGAAGGTCCATCGCAGGGCAAAGTTTCGGGCCGACGAACAGAAACCTTATATAAGGCTGGATAGGGATGGACGACCATGCGCAACAAGGAGAAGCCCAATGCTGCCTGAATCCCTTATAGTAGATGAGGCGGCTGCGAGATGAAGGATATCGCTCTTACCCGGGGATGTTTGCGAGATATGCTCTAAAGGGAGTAACCCACATCGAAAGGTGGTGGTTGAACCCGCAGAAGTCAGCTCTACCCATAGTACCGAAGAAATGGCTAATCACCAGGAAGGGGTAGATGGTTGGAGACGGCTGACTAAGGAAGCAAATATCTGTGCTGACATCAGTTGGTCTACGGAGATTTAACGAATGAGGGTAGGCTGGAAGCCGAGAGTAGAGGTCGGAAATGACGAGCAGATATTTAGGGAAAGAGTCTTAAGGCAATACCGCACAATTCGTCTGCGGCCTTCACCGGATCTTTTGCCCCAAT
>CAVIFH010000388.1:0-2432 GCA_963641615.1 bacterium
TCGAAGGTGTAGACATAGCAGAAATCCAAAAGGTCATCCTCATAATGCTTTGCCTCCGGCATACGGCGAATGCGGCCTATCGTCTGGATTTCAAAGCTCTCGCTCATACCTTCACGCAGTTTTACGAGGATTTTGGCACGAGGGCAGTCCCAGCCCGTGCTGATAGCCTGTTTCATGAGCAGGAATACCGGTGTGGCATCATTTTCGGTAAGATTGTCCGGTAGGTCACGCTTGTCCTCGCTCATCCAAATGCTGACCATACCATTATCATAGGTGTAACCCATGCTCTCCAGCTTCTGCTCCACGGCGCGGATAGTTTCCGGCTGACCGTTGGGAAACTGAATGAGAACGAGAGGACGAATGTTTTTGCCGAGTTCACGATACCGGGCAGCAATGGCCTTACGCTTATTATCTGCCAATGTGAGCAGCGCATCGTAATCGTCCGCAATCTCCATGCCGTCCTCAACGCTCTCGTTTACATAGAGCGCCTTGGTGATAAGACCGGCATTGATAACATCGAGTTCGTCTATTTCAAAGTATTCGTACCGTCTGTTTTCCACGGCGGTAGCGCTGACACGGATAATGTGCTTTGCGGCGAAGGCATCAATGATTGCTTTCGCCTTTGCCGTATTATTGGAATGCTCCTCATCGATGATGACGATAAATTCCGTTCCGGCACGATGGGCATCGGCAATGCGGTCAAACAGATTTTTACGCTCACTGTCGCGGATAGCGGTGTTGCCTTTCTTTGTCACCAGCTCCCAGTTGATGAACGTGGTGCTTTCGGCATCAAATCCGGCTGTCAGCGCGTCAAACAGATTCTGCGTGCGGCGGTGTGGCGCGAATTTGCGCATCTTCTGGCGGCTCTGCTCTTCAAGGTCTCCCTTGCCGGGACACAGCCAGATGAAGGCGGTGCGGCTGTCGATTTTTGTGAGATATTCCTCGATAAAATCAATCAGCATAATGGTTTTACCGGAGCCGGTGGGCGATTTCACCGTCACGGTCTGCTTGCTGCGGCTGTCGGAAACGATGTCGAGCAACTTGAGAACGGCCCTCTCTTGAAAATCGAAAAGGTCAACAGCAATGCCGTTTACCATGTTTCACCCACCTCCTTCAGCTCAAAATTGAAGTAATAGTCCGGAATGATGTGGATTTCCGTATCCGCCAGCAGCGCGTTCTGCTCCGTTGTAAACAGCACATTCCGGGACACATACACTGCCCGTACATCCGGGTAGTCCTGCCAATGCGCCAGCACCTCATCCGCCTGGTCATCGTCCAGAATCATGAGGTATCTGCTGCCATCGATTTTCACGCCATGCTCCAGCTGCACCATTTCCGCGATATGCTCCAGAAGTGCATCGGAGAGGTATTCCTCGTCCTTGGAAACAAAATCCGTGCGATAGTACTTGAGGTTAGCCGGTATGCCGTCGGAATATTTACTGCCGTCCTCACGCTTGCCTGTGATAACGGTTTTTATACGAGGATAGGTTACATTTTCACAGAGGTCATTCTCATTGTTAGTACAGAGAATAAATTGTCGGCTTCCACCATCTTCTTTATTCAATTCAAGCATAGCTTGCGCCGTTGTGCCAGATCCAGCGAAAAAATCAAGGACAAGCCCCTTTTTGCCTGCAATTCTGAGGCAACGTTTAATCAAGTCTGTTGGCTTTGGATTATTGAATGCATTTGAAATTCCCATAACTGCTTCGAGTTCCCCACTTCCAGCTGTGTTTTGTGCCAAATCATTCCAGAGGGTATCAATTCTTTTTCCTTCGCTTTCTCTTTCGTTCCAATAATCTTTTACTCGCAATGTTTTTCCAGTTAAAACAAGGCGATTATCATTTTCAAGAGCCTTAACCTTTGAGTATTTCATTCTCCAGCCTTTTGGAGGACATGCCCATGTTTTCCCTGTGTTATCGACATAGTCATATGATGTTTCTGGACCCGGGTCGCGAGGCTTTTGCAAACTTACTGTTTGATATTTACCCCTTCCGTCATTGTCATCGAATTTGAACAATTTCATAGAAGCGTCTGACAGCGGTTTATATGCATCATTAAGTACATATTGGTTACTCTTTGCATATAGGAGAACATATTCGGTGTTAACCGTGAATTTGCCCCTTTCAGTTTTTGCACTTGAATTTCTTTGCCATACAAAAATGTTAATAAAGTTAGCATCACCATATATTTCGTCACATAGCATTTTCAACGGAGACACTTCATTGTCATCAATGGATATAAATAACAAACCGCTCTCGGACAGTAGCGAGTGCGCCATCCTCAGGCGTTTTTCCATAAACGAGAGCCATTTAGAATGCTTGAAAGAATCTTCTGCACCGACATAATCGTCATCATATACAAAATCGTCTTTACCTCGATTGTACGGGGGATCGATATAGATGACATCAATTCGTCCGGCATGGGTCTTTTCC
>CAVIFH010000389.1:0-2431 GCA_963641615.1 bacterium
CTACCACACAGCATATCCGGCAGACCCAGTCAAGGGCGCCGAAGGCGGGCGCAGCCAAGCCCTTGACTGGGTCAACGAGATATGCTAGTCACGCGGCCAGCAACCGTTGCTGCTCGGCAGCGATTGCTACGAGTTTGTTTAAAGTCTCGGATTTCATCAGCTTCTCATAATTTTCAGCACTGAAAATTGCCTTGGTGTTCTGAATAACCGAGTTTCTCTCTATCAACACCGACCCCATCAGTCGCAGAAGGGAGGCCTCATTCGGAAAGATGCCAATGACCTTCGATCTGCGCTTGAGCTCCTTATTCAGACGCTCAATATGATTGGATGTCCGATAGAATTTGCGCAGATAAGCCGGTAACTCCATCACTGTCATAGCACTCTCAAAGCCTTCATCAAGGCATGTCATAGCTGCTTCAGCAACATCGCTGTATGAGTCTATGATTTCATCTTTCTTTCGGCGTGCTTCGGAAATGGTCTTGCAGTTGAACATCTCCTGCAGCTCTGCTCGAATCCCGGCCTGTTGCTTTTTCGGAGCTTTATCCGCGATATTCCTTGAGAAATGGAACTGACACCGTTGCCATGGCACATTCGGGTAAACCTCGCTCAAAGCATACCGTAGCCCCTCGTGGGCATCAGATGTGATCATAATCATTCCCGCTAGGCCTCGTTTTTGCAGGCTCAGCAGGAAATTTCGCCATGTTTCCTTCGATTCGTTAGCGTAAACACCAAAACCTACAATCTCTCTGTGCCCCTGATCTGAGGTTGCAAATGCAATCATAAGTGCTTTCGAGATGATCCTGTGGTTTTCGCGGACTTTAAAGTAGGTTGCGTCAACCGTCAGAAACGGATACCTGCCAGTCAGTGGGCGCTCTCTGAATTCCTTTACAGCTGCATCAAGATCCTTACAAACCTCTGAAACTGCTGATTTTGAGTAGGATGTCCCGCAGAGTGTTTCTACAACCTGTGAGACCTTGCGCGTTGAAACGCCGTTGACAACCATTTCAGTCATACTTGCAATCAAGGCTGCTTCACTCCTGGAGTAATTTTCGAAAACCATAGTCTTGAACGGCTGGTTGCGATGCCGAGGGACCTGGAGCGTAATTTGTCCGATGCGGGTGGTGAGATTTCGCTCACGGGTTCCGTTGCGGCTGTCCGTCCGTCCCTCTGTACGCTCGTACCGTTCAGCCTGCAGCTGAGACGCAGATTCAGCCTTCAAAACGCTGTTTAAGCTTTCTTGAAGCAATTTTTTAAAGGCTTCTCCGGAATTTTCTGAAATTAACTGTAGAATTTCTTCCTGATTCAGTGTAATATTGAGTTGAGCCATTGTGTTCGTCCTCCTTGGTATTGTGTTGGATTGGCCTTTAACATTATACCTGAAGTGCGAGCCTGTGGCTCTTTTTCTTTTTTGAATTTACACCATTATACGAACTTTATCTTAATGGATTTGCAAAATACGCAAATTCCAAAAGGACTTGTTCCATTCGCAAAAATCAGGACTTGCTCTGATAAGCACAGATATGTGCACTTTTATATGCATGACAAAGAGTTTTCACGTGCTTTGACAGCTACAACAAGATATTTGGAGGACTTGAAACTATTCGACGGAGTAATAACTCCTGATTGCAGTCTTCTAATAAATCAAGCCCCTTGTTTACAACAGGCAAATACATATATGAATCGTGCTGTAGGATTTTTCTTGCAAAAAAATGGCATCCCTGTAATTCCCAATATCAGATGGAGTGATGAATCAAGCTTCGATTACTGCTTTTTAGGAGTACCTAAACATTCCATAGTCTGCGTCAGCACTCACGGTTGTATTCACACAAAAGCTCAGCATTATATGTTCAAATTAGGAATGAGAGCAATGCTTGAAGAACTCGAGCCTTCATCCGTACTTGTTCACGGACGTATGCCTGATGATATATTTGGAGAATTTGTTGGCAGTGTTGAAATGCACAGATATCCAAGTGCCTTTGAATTAGCACATCAGAAACGAGGTGCTTAATATGGGTACTGGATTTAAAGGAAACTCTAAATATTATCGCAGTATAGGTCAAAATGTTTTAATTGCTTCATCAAAATACGCTTATTCAAATGGGCGTTTTGGTATAAGCAGTCCACATGGCGGAGCATCGACCCGTAACATTTCTTCACCTGACAATTTGGCAACAGCGAATGATTTTTATAATAAGATTGCATTTGGTGGCAAAGAAAAAATAGTTAATGAAAACATGAGAATAACACGTATGGCTGACGGTACCATTATCACAATGAGGAAAGTGTCGCATTCTGATGGCACTCCGGTTGTTGATGTTAACATTGAGCGAAGCACTCATACCGGCGGCGTCAAAAAAGCAAAAAATACATTTTATAAAGGAGGAGTCATAAATGGAGAGTATTGATGTTCGTTTTAATCAAGAAGAAATAA
>CAVIFH010000390.1:0-2426 GCA_963641615.1 bacterium
GGTCACCACCACGGGCGTATCGGTGGGTGTATCGGGAATGGGCGTAAACTTTTTAAAGGTGGATGTCGGGGTTGCGTTCTTGTCCGGATCCACAATGCAGCCGCTGAGCACGATGCACAGTGCGCAAAGCAGCAAACCCAGCAGCAGCAGTTTCCGGATACGGGGCTTTTTCATGGCGTTTCCTTTCTTCCGGCAGAGCCGGAAAATGATGATCCGCTTCCGTATATAAGACGGGCACGGGCGGTATTTTCATTCTAAAATCATGTGCGGGAGCGAAATTTTACGAAAGCAGGGAGTCCATCCCGCGGTAAACAATGCCCGCGATACCCAGGCTCTGCGCCACGCGGACGTTCTCCTCCCGGTCATCGATGAACACGGTTTCGGCGGGATCCAGCTGATAGCGGCTGAGCAGCAGGCGGTAAATGGCGGGATCGGGCTTGATCAGGTGCTCGCGCCCCGATATCACCATGCCGTCCAGCAGTTCAAAGGCCTGCGGAAAGCGCTCCTGCGCGCGGTTAAAGCCGTCCGGCCCGTAATTGCTGAGGGCATAGACCTTTTTGCCCATGGCGTGCAGCTGCGGAAACAGCCCGGCCGCGGGCAGGACGGACATATGCTCCTGATAATGCTGAATCGCGTAGAGTGCCTGCGGCCACATTTCGGGCACGCCGGCATCGCTGCATTCCTTTCGGGCGCATTCCTCCTCGGAAATCGTGCCCGCGTCGATTTTCGACCAGGTGGGGCAGGTAAAAATTACCTCCTTGGTCAGCACCCGCGCAGCGCCGGGCGGCAGCATGCGGGGCAGAAACTCATCGGGCTCAAAGCGCAGCAGCACCTGTCCTATATCAAACACAACATTGCGGGCGCTTTCAATCAGTGCATTCAAGGCGTAAAGCCTCCCATTCTTTATTACCATTTACAGCATAACACACTTTTGTAACATTTTCAACATATTTTTAGGGCACTGAAAAAAAGATATCCATAGGAAAGCCGCCAAGCCTCTTCCGATTGCTTGACAAGGCGCGTCCTGTCGGCGTAAACTTGGTTTGCGGCATTTTTAGCGCCGTCCCTTTTCGAAAGGAGAGAAGCATGAGCCCCAAAAATCTGCGCCGTTATCTGCTGTATACGGCGATTATCGTCATCCTGATATCCGCCTATGAGCTGAGCACGCGGATAGATGCCATGTGGGCGCCCCTGAAAATGTTCTGGAACATGGCCGTGGGTGAAAAAATTCCCCTGTCGCGCGCCGTAAAGTATGTGGACTGGAGCATTCTGGAGGTTCCGCTGTACCTGCTTGCCGGCATTGTGCTGGGGCTGTGCGCGCTGTGGGCGCGGCGGACGGTGCGCGGCTGCGCGCTGATGATCCTGCCGTCTCTGGTCCTTTGCGTGCTGGGTTTTATGCTCCCATTGACAACGCTTGGGGGCTGGGTGCAGCCCGTGCGGATGCTGCCGATGATGCTGCTGTGCGTGCTTAGCTTTCTGTGCGTGATTGTGTCCCTTGCGCATCGGCCGCATAAACCGGAAGATCCGCCCCGTCCGCGGACGGAAGAGCTTCCGTCCCCGCCCGAGGCCCTGCCCGAACCCCGGCGGACCGCGCCTTCCCAGGAGCGGCCGCGCGTAAGGCGCAGATACAGAAACCGCTGAAGAATTCTCCCGTCCTGCTTTTTATCATTACCGAAAGGAAGACCCGTCATGCAGAAATTTTTGCGCCGCGCCAAGAACACCCTGATCGGCGACAAGGCCTTTTACCGCGCCGTGCTCACCATCATCATCCCCGTCATCATTCAAAACGGCATCTCCAACTTTGTAAACCTGCTGGACAATTTGATGGTCGGCGCGCTGGGAAATGCGGAAATGTCAGGCGTGGCCATTGCAAATCAGCTGGTGTTTGTGTTTAACTTGTGTGTGTTCGGCGGGCTTTCGGGCGCGGGTATCTTCGGCGCGCAGTTTTACGGCGCGGGGGATATCGACGGGCTGCGCAACACCTTCCGCATCAAGCTGATGCAGGCCGCCATGCTGCTGGCCGTTACCTTTATCGTGTTCCTGGGCTTCAGCCGCCCGCTGATCTCGCTTTTCCTGCAGGGAGACGGCGATGCCGCCACCGCGCAGCAGATGCTGGACTTCGGCAATGAATACCTGATGGTCATCCTGATCGGCCTGCCCGCCTTTGCCGTCAGCACGGCGTATGCCGGCACCCTGCGTGAGATGGGCGAAACCCGTCTGCCGATGATTGCCAGCGTGGCGGCGGTATGCACAAACGCGGTATTCAATTACCTGCTGATCTTCGGTCACATGGGCTTCCCCCGCCTCGGCGTGGTGGGCGCGGCCATTGCCACCACCCTCAGCCGCTATGTGGAGCTTGCCATCATCGTAATCGTCACCCACCGCAAGAGTGACCGCTACACCTTTATTCAGGGCGCATACAGCAC
>CAVIFH010000391.1:0-2426 GCA_963641615.1 bacterium
CTCTGCGAATGGCATTGATGACTGGTTCTACTATCCGAACGATATTAAGCTTGACTGGAAAGTCGGCATCGAAGAGTGCAGGCAGCTGCTGATTGAGGATGGGTACGAGCTTCCAACCCAGAATGCGTAGGGCGGGGCTATGTGGAGCAAGTAAAACATCTGGAAAGCCGAAAAGGATTCCCAGATGTAATGAATTTTTTTATCAGGCATTTAATCTGATTGACTAATCCGCACGTCACAGCTATAATACAAGCGAGGTAACGTGCTATGAGAAGTGCTCTTGATGAACTTAAAGATTTGATTGACTATATGCAGGTGGCATATACCGAGATTACAGATGAATGGCTGCGCAGTGGAAGCGCAAAAATGAATCTGAAGAAATCTCAGGTTGCTGATATTGATGCAGACGGGGCAATTTACAAAAGCATTATGGATTATGTCCAGCTTTTGAATGACAGAAGTTCAGAGATAACTTTGCAGCTTTCCAGCGTATGCGCCTGCATGGTTACTGCCCGGGTAAAAGCTCAAAACTCAATTGAATACAAGATTCAGACTTATAAGACTGACAGGCATGAATTTGGTAAGGTCCCCATTAACAAGTGTATCAACGATCTGTTTGGCGTTAGAATCTTCTTGGAAGTTCCGTTGACGTTTGATGAAATTTATGCGTTCATAGCGGATACTTACAAAGGCCAATATCGGTGTATTGATTCATCAAAGCTGGATTACAAGGCCGTCCATCTCTATTTCAGAAGAAACAATCAATCTTTCCCATGGGAGCTGCAAATCTGGAACGTGTGTGATGCAGATAACAATTTTGCATCTCACAAAAAGTATAAGCAGGAATACACCGCATGGGAAAAGGAAAGCAAGGAAGGAGGAAGCATCAATGGTTAAGCATTATATCATTATGAGCAGTTCATATACCGACGGCACTCGTGTCGCGCTGGATATCACGGAGGGCAGCTTGCTCAACGGCGAAGCGATTGCAGAAATCATCAAAGAAATCAAACAGAGCTGCGGCAAGGATGTTCCTCTGTCAACGCATCTTATTGGCACTGAATCTGATTCTTGGGAATCTGTAATGGAATACGATCCTTTCTTTGAGGATGTTGTCTGTACCAAGGCGGTGACGGATTTCACAGAAAAGATCAGCAAGAGCCGTGTCCTCTCTGGGCTGGATGTGGCAAATTATATTCTTTCAAAGATTCGGTGCACACATCTTTCTCTGGAAAAATTGGTCTATTTCGCATATGCTGATTACCTCTGTGAGCATTCCGAGCGCTTGTTTGAAGATCAGATCTACGCGTTCACCCACGGCCCGGTTGTGGACAGTGTATACAGAGCCTTCAAACGAAGCGGTTCCCAGTATGTTAAGCCGCTTGAGTTTGGCGTTGACAGCGATGTCCGGGGTGGCGTGAAGGAATTGCCTGCGAGAAGCCGTATCTTGTTTGCGAAGGATGGAGTGGAAAAGCTGCTGTCCATTGACAAAACTATTGAAAAATACGGAAAGTATGCAGCTGGTTCCCTTGTCGAATTGACGCATCGTCCTGGCTCTCCATGGTCACACACGGACAGATCAAAGGCGTATCAGACCATTTCGGATGAATTGATAATCGAGCACCATCATGTGGAATGCGTGTGATTGGCCCAACTTATCGAAAATAGTTATTTCATAATCCTAAACGTCAAGGCGGCACCTCAATGGGATGCCGCCCCTTTATTCTCCAATGGCTTTTTCAAAGCAAAGTCTGAACCACTATTGCGTCATTCGAATTAATCAAATGCAATGCCATCTTTGATCTGATATGGTTATATGACTCTGATATTGAATCATAGATCCAGTTCATATAAATTCATAATTATTCATAAAAGTTCATTGAACCTGAGTTGCGGAAACCAAATGCTATGCGCTTCGATATTATGTAAACACAGGAAAAGCTTGCACAGATTTCCTGAAACTCCTACTGAAGAGCAATCCAGCAGAGATTGCCCGTACTACAATTGCCGGCGGTTCGTGTTCTGAGATACTAAGAAGAATAAAAAAGAAAATAGGCTGGAAAGAAATGTTTGTCGTCCATACTGCGAGCGGAGATGTAATCAAGTGGGATAACGGAAAGTATGAATGCGATAATAAGGAAATGATTGAGAAAATACGAAAATATGGGAAGAAAATGTATAGATTCAGTCAGAGCCTTACTTTGGATGGTTCCTCAATATCCTGCCCGGAAGACCCTGAATGCAACCAATATCCGGCTTATGCGCTGCTGCAAATGTGTGTAAGGATAAAGTCTGTTGAAGGGGAAAGGCCGACAGCGGAAGGATTGTATGGGAAGCTCCCTGACGGCGTTATTCCCTGAAGCAGCGGAAAGATGGCCTCACCGTAGCATAAAATCTAGGCTGTTTAACGCAAACTTTTGGAAAAA
>CAVIFH010000392.1:0-2414 GCA_963641615.1 bacterium
TGCCAAGAGTGTATGCCCCAGTGTGACGATGGAAGTCACCTTCACAGGCTCCTGGTATGATCAGTCTGCTGAGCAGGAAGCTGCCGAGAAGCTGATCAACAACGGCTGCAAGCTGGTTTCTCAGCATGCCGACTCCATGGGCGCTCCCACTGCCTGCGAGAACGCCGGTGTTCCCAATGTTTCCTACAATGGCTCTACCATTGACGCCTGCCCCAATACCTTCATTGTCTCCTCCCGCATCAACTGGGAGCCCTACTTTGAGTACATCATCAACTGTGTTGCCTCCGGCGAAGAGATCGCCGCTGACTGGACCGGCGACATCACCACCGGCTCCGTTGTGCTGACCGATGTGAATGAAGCCGCTGCCGCTGCCGGCACCGCTGAGAAGATTGAAGAGGTAAAGGCTGCTCTCATTGACGGCTCCGTCAAGGTATTCGATACCGCCACCTTTACGGTAGACGGCGCTGCTGTTGAAAGCTACCTCGCCGACGTAGACACCGATGCCGCATATGAGGGCGACACGGAAGTCATCATCGACGGTGAATTCTGCGAGTCCAAGTTCCGCTCCGCTCCTTACTTTGACCTGAAGATCGACGGCATTACTCTGCTGGATACCGCGTTCTAATCCGGAACACCTGAAAAACTGCCACGGGCAGCGCAGTGAATTTTCCCCTGCGCTGCCCCTTTTCGATTGATAAATGTGCATTTGAAAGATGAAAGATTCTTTCTTTTTTCAAATGTGCATTAACCATATCCCGTTATCCGTATCAAAGAGATTGGAGTGTGAAGCCCTTGGAACTTGAAAATCAGCCCATAATACACCCGACGCAGGAAGGAAAGACGCCTGCCGTCATGATGCGCAATATCACGAAAGCATTCGGCTCCATATTGGCCAACGACAGAGTGTGGCTGGACATCTACCGCGGTGAAATTACCGCGCTGCTCGGAGAAAACGGCAGTGGAAAAACCACGCTGATGAACATGCTGTCCGGAATCTATTTCCCCGACGCGGGAGAAATATACATTGACGGAAAGCTTGTCTCCATTGGCTCCCCAAAGGATGCCTACGCCTGCGGGATCGGCATGATCCATCAGCATTTCAAGCTGGTAGACGTGCTCACCGCCGCGGAGAATATCGTTTTGGGTCTTCCCGGCCGTCTGAATTTGCGGGACGCCAAGAAAAAAATCGAGGAAATCTGCGACGCCTACGGCTTCGATATCGACCCGGACCAGAAGATTTATGATATGTCCGTATCGCAGAAGCAAACGGTTGAAATCGTAAAGGTGCTCTACCGCGGTGCGGATATTCTGATTCTGGATGAGCCTACAGCAGTTCTGGCCCCTCAGGAAACCCAGCGGCTGTTTGACGTGCTGCGCAATATGCGCAATGACGGGAAAGCAATTGTCATCATCACGCACAAAATGCATGAGGTGGAGGAGCTCTCCGACCGTGTGGCCATACTGAACAAGGGCCGCTTTGTCGGCGACATGCTGACAAAGAATACAAACGCGCAGGAAATGACCAACATGATGGTCGGCCACGCCGTAACGCTGAATATCCGTCGGCCGGAGCCGGTAAATCCGAAGCCGCGGGTTATTGTAGACGGAGTAACTGTGCGCACGGTTGACGGGATTATGAAGCTGGAAGACGTTTCCTTTACCGTCAACTCCGGTGAGATTCTCGGGATTGCCGGTATTTCCGGCTGCGGGCAAAAGGAACTTCTTGAGGCCATCGCAGGTCTGCAGAAGACCCAGGCCGGAAAAATCTCCTATGTGGAGGACGATGGCACGCAGGAAAGCCTCCTTGGCAAGGATCCCCTGGAAATTGCCACCATGGGCATTACCCTTTCCTTCGTTCCGGAGGATCGCCTCGGTATGGGTCTGGTCGGAAATATGGACCTGACCGACAACATGATGCTTCGCTCCTTCCGCAATGGGCACTCCGTTTTCACCGACCGCAACAAGCCGAGAAAGCTTGCGCAGAAGGTCGTGGATGACCTGGAGGTTGTCACCCCAAATATTTCCACTCCTGTGCGAAAGCTCTCCGGCGGCAATGTGCAGAAGGTGCTTGTCGGCCGGGAAATTGCCTCTGCGCCAACGGTTCTTCTCACTGCCTATGCGGTGCGCGGACTGGATATCAACTCCTCCTACGCGATTTACGACCTTGTCACGCGGCAGAAAGAGCGCGGCGTTGCCGTGGTATTTGTGGGCGAGGATCTGGATGTGCTGCTGGAGCTGTGTGACCGGATTCTGGTGCTGTGCGGCGGTAAGGTAAGCGGTATTGTTGAGCACCCGACAAGTGCAGATAAAAATCGGGTTGGCCTGATGATGACCAAGGTAGGAGGCTAAGGATGAATCAGAAACTTTTCCATCTCTCCCGGCGCAAGGATATCCACTGGTATTCCGCCTGGGGC
>CAVIFH010000393.1:0-2414 GCA_963641615.1 bacterium
CCTCACTGCTGACCACCGGGTCATGCTGGAGTATGCTGACGATATCGTATTCGGTCTGCGGGCCATGATGAAGGCGGTCAATGCCCCCGAAGGCGTGATCCTGGTTGAGGACAACAAGCCCGATGCCATTGCCGTTATGGAAGAGAAGGTCGCTCCTTACGACAACATCCGCGTATGCGCCGCGAAGACCCAATACCCGGAGGGCGCCGAAAAGATGCTCATCAAGAAGGTCATGGGCCGTCAGGTTCCCAGCGGCAAGCTGCCGGCGGATGTGGGCTGCGTTGTGAGCAACACCTCCACTGCCAAAGCAATTTCCGACGCCATTCAGAAGGGCATGCCTCTGATTGAGCGTGTCGTGTCCGTAACCGGTGAGTATATTGCCAATCCCGGCAACTTCATGGTAAAGCTCGGCACCAACGTGCAGGATATCATTGATTACTGCGGCGGCGTAACAAGAAGCGACGCTGTACTGAAGATGGGCGGCCCGATGATGGGTGCTCCCATTAAGGACACAAATGTGCCTATCATCAAGGGCAGCAACGGCATTATCGCCATTGCGCCGGACTGCACCGAGGAAAAGGAATGCATCAAGTGCGGCCGCTGCGTGGACGTATGCCCGATGGAGCTGGCCCCTCTGGATATTGTGAAATACGCGGCCCTGGGAGATGCCGAAAAGGTGCTGAGCCTGAATGTAATGGACTGCTTCTCCTGCAAGTGCTGCGAGTATATCTGCTCTTCCAAGATCCCGCTGGTGTCGAAGATCGCGGCTGCAAAGGGTCTGGTTGCGCCCCTGCTGAAGAAGAAATAAGGGAGCTGAGAATAGAATATGTTAATGACGAAACTGAAGTCGAAAGAGACCATTTCATCCTTGGCTTCCGGGAAGGTATTCATTATCAACTGCCACGGATGCAAGGAGGTCGGGTTCCCGGAGCAGGCTGCGGAAGCGCTGCAGAAGGATCTTGCCGCCGACGGCAAGGTAGTGGGCACTCTCACCACCGACTATGTCTGCAATCCGGATGAGCTGAAGCTGCGCCTGCGGGCCCATATGGACCAGATCAGTGAGGCGGATGCGGTGCTGGTGTTCTCCTGCGGCGTTGGCGTGCAGACCATCTCCCAGGAGCTGGAGGATATGCGGGTCTATGCCTGCTGCGATACGGTAGAGCTCCCCGGCTTCCAGGGTGTAACGCCTCTGGAATACGACTGCGGTCAGTGCGGCGAATGCTTCCTGAACCTGACCGGCGGAATCTGCCCCATTACCGCCTGCTCCAAGAGCCTTGTCAACGGCCCCTGCGGCGGCACCAAGAACGGCAAATGTGAGGTTTGCCCTGAGATGGACTGCGGCTGGGAGCGGATCATTCAGCGCCTGAAGGCACAGGGCCGGCTGGATGTGCTGCACTGCGGCGTCCAGATGCACGATTTTAATACCGATGAAGCCACCAAGGCCACCAAAGAATCATAAATCACGAGGAGCGATAAAGAATATGAGAATCACAGAACTGTTCGATAACGGCGAGTTTGTTGTATCTGCAGAGGTCGGCCCTCCCAAAGGAATTCACATTGATGGCATGGTGGAAGAGGCCAAAAAATATTTAACCGACGTTCACTTTGTTAATGTCACTGACAACCAGTCCTCCGTCATGCGTCTGGGCTCACTTGCTACCTGCAAGGTGCTGAAGGATGCCGGTATGACCCCCATTTTCCAGCTGACCTGCCGTGACCGCAACCGCATTGCGCTGCAGTCTGATCTGCTGAGCGCCGCCATGCTGGGCATCGACAACATCCTCTGCTTGACCGGCGACCACACCAAGCTGGGCGATCATCCCCAGGCAAAGCCCGTGTTCGACCTGGACTCCGTGTCCCTGCTGCATGCCGCAAGCGTGCTGGAAACCGGCAAGGATCTGGGCGGCAATGAGCTGGTCGGCGAGCCTCCCAAGTTTGCCAAGGGCGCCGTGGTATCCCCCTGCTCTGACTCCGTGGATGCACAGCTTGTAAAAATGGAGCGCAAGGTAATGGCCGGTGCGGAATATTTCCAGACTCAGGCTGTATTTGAGCCGGAGAAGTTCATCAAGTTCATGGAGCGTGCAAAGCAGTTCGGCAAGCCCGTACAGGTCGGCATTATCATCCCCAAGTCTGCCGGCATGTGCAAGTTCATGAACAACAATGTTGCCGGTGTGCATATCCCGGATGAGCTCATTGCAGAGCTGCAGGCCGACAAGGAGAAGACGAAGGCCGGCATTACCGGCGTGGAGATTGCGGCACGCATCATCCGCGCATGCCGTCCGTACTGCCAGGGCGTGCACATCATGTCCCTGGGCTGGGAAGCAAAGATCCCGGCACTGCTGGAGCAGGCAGGCCTGAAATAAGGGCAATACCGCATAATGAGGCAAGAGCATTCACCGAGAGATTTTGTCTCA
>CAVIFH010000394.1:0-2407 GCA_963641615.1 bacterium
CCGAGGGATTGGGTAGCTTCGCGGTCCGGGCAAAGCGTAATGGTCACTTTTTGTTTCCTTCCTTTTTTTCGGCACGGCGCAGCAGACGAGACAAGCGCTTATACAGCACAAACGTAACGCCGCTGACAACCACGCCCTTGATCAGGTTGAAGGGGATGACGGCGGCTATCACGCAGTTGGTAACGGAGCTGAAGCCAACGCTTGTCAGTTTATCCGCATAGTCGCCGCCAAAGTAGAGGGGGAATAGAATGTTCAGGTTAATCAGGATTGCGCCCACAATCAAAAGCACCGTACCGACCGCCATGCCGATGACCGCGCCGCGGCGGGTGTGGCAGTGATGATAAATGATGGTCGCGGGCAGCAGGAAGCAAAGCCCTGCAAGGAAGTCCGCCAGCTGTCCGACCATGCCGGAATCACTGGCAAAAAGCTGAATCACGTTGGTAAGCGTAAGCACAAACAGTCCGGAAACGGGTCCCAGCGCAAAGCCTGTCAGAAGCATGGGCACATAGCTTAGATCCAGCTTCAGCCACGGGGCCAAAAATACCATGGGGATTTCCAGCAGCATGCGCAGAACCACGGAGATGGCGCACATTGCGCCGATGTAGCACAGATCGGCAGTGGAGAAACGGTACTTTTTCATTGTTTAATCCTCCCAATAAAAATTGCCCCCGACGCGCAATCGGGGGCAATACAAAGAAGCCTCTTACGGTTTCTTCTCTCATCCAGACTGTACTGTCGGCCATGGAATTGCACCATGTCAGCCTTGCGGCTCGCGGGCTTTACCGCCGGTCGGGAATTGCCGCTGCGCGCGCGGCTCACCCTGCCCCGAAGAAATTGCCTGATTTTCGGCTTATCCGAAAACCGATTGCATTGTAGCACGGGTATAGGAGGATGTCAACAGTTATTCGTCAAAATACGATGGCCGCGCCCTCGGGACGGACAGAGAGCACATAGCAGCTCTTGTCGCCAAACATCTGGCGCATATGGCGAAGGAAGCGTTCCTCCTGCGCCTGGGGTACCAGGTTCAGCGTTGTGCCGGCAAATCCGCCGCCGTGTACGCGGTAGGCACCGCAGTCATGCAGCATATACTCGGCCATGGAAAGTGCCACGCACAGGGGCTGCTCGGAGCTGTTTTTGGCATACACGTTTTGCAGATACATCCAGCTGCTGCGGCCCGATTCGATCAGGATGCGCTTGATCTCTTCAATTTGGTCTGCCTTGACGGCGTGAACCAGCGCATGCACCCGATCGTTCTCATTGTAGTAGTGCATGGCGCGCAGCAGGGCGCGATCCCCCGCCTCTTGGCGCACACGGGGCATTTCCTGCCACAGCTGCTCGGGGCGCACGCGCCGCAGGGTTTCCTCGCCAAAGCAGCGGGCAACTTTGTTCATCTCGCTGCGGATGGCACCGTATTCATCCGTCAAATCATCGTGGCTGCTGCCCGTGTTGACCACAATCAGGGAATATCCGCGGGCGGCAAAATCGTATTGAAGAGGCGTTACCTTGGGTTCGTCCTTAAAATCGATGGATACAAGGCCGCCCACGGAGGATGCCATCTGGTCCATCAGTCCGCAGGGCTTGCCAAAGTAGACGTTTTCGGCATACTGGGCGATTTTCGCACGCTCAATGGGGTCCACCTTCATGCCGTTGTAAAGGGCATCAAAGACGGCGCAAATCAGCACCTCAAAGGCGGCGGAAGAGGAAAGGCCGCTGCCCGAAAGCACGTTGGAGGTTGCCGTGCCTTCAAAGCCATGCACCTCAAAGCCCAGCTCCTGCATGCGGGCAGCCGTGCCGCGAATGATGGAAGCAGGCGTACCCTGCTCTTCCGGCACAGGCGCAAGGCTGCTCAGATCCACGTGAATGGGCGCAAAGCCCTCACTGTGCAGATGCACCTGCATATCCTCGCGCGGCGACACGGCGGCGACGGTATCCAGATTAATCGCCGCAGCCAGCACGCGGCCGTTGTTATGGTCGGTATGATTGCCGCACACTTCAGTGCGTCCGGGAGCGCTGACCAGCACGGGCATTTTTTCGGTGCCGAAAAGGTCCTCGTAGCGCTTCAAAAGCAGCATGTAGCGTTCCATTTGGCGCATGCCCTCGCCGTCACGGCAGCCGTAGAGCTGCGCCATGCGGGTCATGCCGTCGGCGGATTTGATCATGCGCATCAGGTCACTGCAGGATTTCATCATCAGTTGTTTCCCCCATCCAGAATCTTTTGCCAGAATTCCATAAATGCAGGCAGGCCGGCGTCGTTCAGCTGCTGCTCAAACTGCGCAAAGGTTTCATCGCTGATTTCGGTTTCGCCCAGCACCCAGCGGGCAATGGATTCATCCACCAGACGGCCGATTGCCGCCTGCAGCGGGGCAATTTCCTCTTCCTGCGCCTTGGTAAGGGAATAATACGGGAA
>CAVIFH010000395.1:0-2401 GCA_963641615.1 bacterium
GTATCCACAATACTGTAGAGGGTGCAGTTGAGCTTGGGAATCGGAGTCTCCTCGGTGACATAGCGCCGGAAGCTTTTATCACCAAAAAGAATTTCCGTCAATTCTTCCAGATTGTCCTCCTGGGGCTCATCCCCAAGAAGGACCATGTTCCCGTCCCCGTCCGCCAGCACAAAGGAAAGACCCTGCTGATCCATAACCGCCAGGGTGGACACCAGCTCGTTGGGATTCAGCGTAATATACACATTCCCGATCTTGGCGCCCCGGGAGAAATAGCCAAAGCCGAAAATCAGATAATGCTTCCCCGCCAGGGTGCCCTGAGGGGAGAACAGCCCCAGAGCCTGGATGCCTCGGCCCTGGGGCATTTGCGCATCCAGAGCCTGAAGCTGGGAGGTCAGAAAGATGGTGGAGTAGTGGGCATAGCTGCTGCTGAAAGAGATGGCTGCCCCGCTGGGCAGGTTGGACTTGGCTCCCACCGTGTCCCGGAAATCATCCAGCGTATCCGGGCTCAGCTGGGAATAGCTGTCCGCCTCCATGACGGAGCGGAAGGTGGTATCGTAGTGGAGCAGGGCAAACTGAATGGATATCTGGTCCGCCGCCTGGCAGAGGGCCGCCTGCAGAACCTCGTTGCTCTTCTGCGCATTCAGCAGCGCGTAGTTCAGCAATGACCGCTGGGACTGATAGAGCAGGGAGAAGCTCAAAACAGCTGTGATGAGAAACAGCACGGGAAAATAGAGCGCAAAGACTCTTCTCGCGCTGCGTTTTTTTCTGAAAACTTCCTTCACCATGGGCCGACGCCTTCCTTTTGCACTATTTTACCAAATTTTCACGGAATACGCAAGGGATAAGCAGAATAATTACCAGATGCTTCCTGCTCCTGGCGTGATTTTTCCATGGAAAAATCATGGATTTATGAAAAAAGCATTGGCATTCCGAAAAAGTGCATGAATATTTTCATTTGCATAGTGCATAAAAAGCATTGTTTTATCTGCCTTCGATATGTATAATTTTAATAGAAACTTTACATCAAAGGAGCGGTCGCAATGCAAAAGGCCTCTGCCGCTGCGGCACCCCGGCTCCCCAATCCGAAGTGCGGACGCGGATATCATATCCTCACGCGCCTGAAAAACGATTGGCTGCTGTATCTGCTGCTGCTGCCCGTGCTGGTCTGGTATATCGTTTTCTGCTACGCCCCTATGGGCGGTCTGGTCCTTGCCTTCAAGAAATACAGCTTCAAGCTGGGCGTCTGGGGCAGCAAATGGATCGGCCTCCGGAACTTCGAGAAGATGTTTAAGGACAGGGACCTGATGCGGGCTCTGCGCAACACCGTTATCTTCGGCCTGGGCGGCATCGCCATCTCCATGCCCTGCGAAATCGGCCTGGCCCTGATGCTCAATGAGCTTCGGATGAAGCGCGTCAAGAAGCTGGTTCAGACCACCGTCACCTTCCCGCACTTCATTTCCTGGGTGGTTCTGGCGGGCATTATGATCAACCTCTTCTCCTCCACCGGCGTCTTCAGCTACCTGGCAGAGTGGCTGGGCCTGGAATACCAGAACCCCCTGACCACCGTCAAGGGCTACCGCTGGTTCGTCTGGATCAGCGGCGTGTGGAAGGAGGTCGGCTGGGGCTCCATCATCTATCTGGCTGCCATTACAGGCATCAACCCGGATATGTATGAGGCCGCGGAGCTGGACGGGGCGAGCCGTCTGCAGCAGATGTGGCATGTGACCCTGCCGGCGATCCGCGGAACCATCTGCATCATGCTGATTCTCGCCATCGGCCAGCTGCTGACCAACGGCCGGTTTGATCAGATCTTCAACACCTACTCCTCTCCCGTCTACTCTGTGGCGGATACCATGGATACCTACATTTTCCGGGAATCCTTCACCACCGGCGGCATGAACTTCGGCTACTCTACAGCCATCGGCGTGGTCAAATCCGTGTTTGGACTGATTATGATTATTGCCGCCAACAAGACCGTCACCGCCTGCGGCGAGCAGGGACTCCTGTAACGCGGGGAAAGGAGAACGCACTGTGGCAAAGAATTCTAAAAAATACCGGGTCGGTCAGCGGAGCACCATGGATACGGTCATTGCCATCATCCTGGGCATTATGACCGTGGCTGCTGTCTTTCCCTTCTATCAGGTGGTTCTGCTCAGCTTCGCGGACATGGCCAGCTACGCGCGGCATCCGCTCTATCTGCTGCCCTACTGCTTCGACCTGACGGGCTACAAAACGATCTTTGAGGACCCCATGTTCTTCACATCCCTGGGGGTGACGCTGTTCATCACCGTAGTGGGCACGACGATCAATATGTTCCTGTCTGTCATGGGCGCCTATGTTCTGTCACGGAAGTACCTGATCGGGAGAAAGTTCTTCCTGAACCTGATCATCTTCACCATGC
>CAVIFH010000396.1:0-2401 GCA_963641615.1 bacterium
CAGGAATAGCGGTGGCAAGTGTGTTTTCGAACTTCGTCAGGGGAAGCTTAAGTGAAGCAGATGCGGAAGAGGTTGCAGACTATATGCGATGCTATCAGTCTCTGCGTACCTTGGTGGGAGAAGGCAGCGGCATTGACGGTCGATTTGACTATCTGAGCGTCGCAGGAAATCGGCAGACACTTCAGCCTGCTTACTACGGCGTACTCAGTGATGCCTTAAGCGCATTGGCAGCGGCAGAGGAATTTGATCTGACACTATCGGTGTACCCCGTACGTACGGCAGAGGGTGAAACTGTTGCGTCTGTCAGTTATTATGGGGCAGTTGGAAGCAGCTGCGGGAATCCGGAGCTTGCCTATACGTTCCTGCGCCAGTTTTTGCAGGAAGATGCGCAATGGGAACAGGAGCGGAACTCTGAAAATGTCGAGTGGTCTTTCAGCCCGATTGGCAGCGGATGGCCGGTGCGTACCGCAGGATCTGCCCCGGCACTGTGGGAAAACATCTGTGGAGAATTGCTCAAAGGAAAAGTAAGTGCATCTGATATATCCCTGCCGATATTATCAGAAAAAATGGATCTTGCCTGGTTCCCGATTCAGTCTGATTTCAGCAAATATCTGGCGCAGCTTAATGACAGTGAAAATGGGAATGCCCCTCTGGACGTGGACATCGACGCATTGGCGGCAGAATTTATCGAAAGTACACATCAAGCAGATGCTGATTAAAGTGTAGTTTGCTATGATCCTAATGTTATACCCAAATTGTGAAAAGTAATTTGGGTATAACGATTCATTTATTTGATTAAGGAAGATGTTTGTATTTACAGGGGGGATCGTATTGCAGCGATATCTGAAATTTTTTCTGTTTGTAATTAGTGTCTGCTTCCAATTCAAAAAGGTGTTGAAATACAAGCATTTGAGGCTCATTTGTGATATAATAGGTGCAAAGAAACAGCGTGTTAATGCACAAAAACCTTGCACTTAAGTCGGAGGCTGGATATGTACAAGCGCCACAATGGTCAGATTTCATTGTTTGATGCACCAGAATTTTTCGGGACAATCCCGCTGAACCCCAAGAATGAATGGGTACGTTTAGGCAAGCTGATTCCCTGGATGGAGTTCGAGGAACGGTATGCTGAAAACTTCAAAAGTACTACAGGACAGCCGGCGATCTCCGGCCGAATGGCACTTGCATCTGTACTGATCAAGCAGCGTTATAAAGCTTCTGACGATGATGTTGTTGCCGAAATCGCAATGAATCCGTATTTGCAGCACTTTATCGGATTACAGCAATTTCAGTACGATGCACCCTTCAGCGCCAGTGCCATGAGCCGCTTCCGTCAGCGGATCACACCGGAAATGCTTGCATGGGTCAATGATTACATTGCTGGCCGCCCAGAAGGAAAAGATGATGATGACTCTGAGAATGAATCGTCAAAAAATTTCAAAGCAGAAGATGCTGAAAACGAAGGAACACTGATCCTTGATGCAACTTGTGCTCCTCAGAATATTCGTTTTCCAACCGATGTGTCCCTTTTGAATGAGGCCAGACTGAATACCGAGGCAATTATCGATGAGCTGCATGATTCAGGGACGTTTGGAAGCAAAAAACCGAGAACCTATCGTCAGAAAGCCAAGAATCAGTATAACAGTTTTTCAAAAGCGAGAAAAAAGTCAAAAAAGATGGTCAGGAAAGCAACACGCCAGCAACTTGGGTACCTGAAACGCAATCTTGAGACGATTCACGCCATTGATAGACAGCTCATAGAGAAACTTTCGGTAAAACTGCAGGAAAGGCTTTCTGTGGTGGAAACACTCTATGCGCAGCAGAAAGAAATGTTTGAAAGCGGAACACATCGGATAGATGGACGTATTGTCAGTCTGAGTCAGCCATGGGTACGGCCAATCGTAAGAGGAAAACAGAATGCTCCCGTTGAATTTGGTGCGAAGGTTGAAATGAGCGTTGTCAACGGCTACCTTCGCGTAGAGGATCTGAGATGGGATGCTTTCAACGAAAGTACTACATTGCAAACGTCTGTTGAATCCTATCGGAAATCTTATGGCCACTATCCGGCACGTGTGCTGGCAGACACAATTTTTCGGACGAGAGAAAACCTCAGATACTGCAGGGAACACAATATTCACATCAACGGGCCGCGACTTGGAAAAAAGCCGACTGATTTAACGATATATCGCAAACAGCTTCGTGAGGAATGGCTCGAATCCGGAGAGCGCGGAGAAATTGAGAGACAGTTTGGAGTAGCAAAGCGGAGATATTCTCTCGGCAGCATTGCAATGAAATTGAAACACACGAGCGAGGTCGATATCTATGCTTCCGTCCTCGTTTTGAATCTGTGGAAGAAGCTGCGGCTTCTTTTTGTCCAAATTTATAATTTCCTATTTGGACC
>CAVIFH010000397.1:0-2400 GCA_963641615.1 bacterium
ACGCATTTGCGTGACTAAATTCATTAGGAGGGAGTCGAATGATCGACTACCGCAGCATTTTAAGGCTGTATAGCCAAGGAAGGAGCCAACGCGAAATTGAGCGAAACGTGAACAGCTCACGGCACACAATTTCCGAAGTGCTTTCCTGTGCATCAGCCGCCGGCCTTTTCTGGCCGTTGGATGAGGATGTCACGAATGAAGACATCCAGGAGATTCTGTTTCCCCGGAAGTATTCGAACGCTTCCCCGTACATCGCGCCTGACTGCCAGTGGATTCACACGGAACTGGCAAAGAAAGGCGTAACACTCACGCTGCTGTGGGACGAGTATTGCCGAAAGACACGCTCAGCGGAAGGTATGCCGTACATGTACACGCAGTTCTGCGAGAAGTATCGGCGCTGGGCCCGCGTCACAAAAGCTACCATGCGCATCACCCATAAGCCGGGAGATGCCATGCAGGTTGATTGGGCCGGTGATCCGCTGCTTATTACAGATCCTGTGACCGGTGAGCTTTCACCTGCTTACATTTTTGTTGCTGTACTGCCTTGCAGCTTCTTTACCTACGCAGAAGCCTGTGAGGATATGAAGCAGGAGAATTGGCTGCTTTGCCATGTGCATGCCTTCAACTATTTCGGCGGTGTTACGCGGCTGCTGATTCCGGATAATGCGAAGACCGCTACGGTTACCAATAACCGTTATGAGGTTGTCCTGAACCGCAGTTATCAGGAGATGGCCGAGCATTACGGCACGGCGATTGTCCCTGCACGCGTCAGAAAGCCGGATGATAAGGCAGCCGTAGAGGGCTCTGTCCGCTTTGTATCCACATGGATTACGGCAGCACTTCGAGACCGGAAATTCTTCTCCATTGCAGAAGCAAAAGCAGCTGTGCGGGAAAAGCTGGATGAATTGAATCGCCGGCCATTCAAGGGGTCCCGCGCCGGCTGCCGTTTAACGGCTTATGAGCAGGAAGAGAAAGCATTCATGCAGCCGCTTCCGATTCACACATATGAGCCGTCTGTATGGCTTTCTCCGAAGGTGGGTTGTGACTATCTGATCAGCGACGGACTCAACAAGTACTCTGTTCCTTACGACCTGATCGGCGAGAAAGTGGACGTAAAGCTGACTAAGAATGTGGTAGAGATTTTCTACAAGCAATCCCGTGTTGCTGTCCACGTGCGGCTGGAAAAGGGACAACGCGATCCTGTGGTCAAGCCGGAGCATATGCCTGAGGCACACAGGAAGTATCTCGGATACAATGCCGAAGAATTCAGCAAATGGGCGCATTCGGTGGGGCCGAAAACGTCGGAGACCGTACAGTACTTTTTGACCTGCGGAAAGGAGGCCGAACAAGGCTTTAAGGCGTGCGCCAGCCTGACCAAGCTGGAGAAGAGGTATGGTGCTCAGCGGTTGGAGGATGCTTGTGAAAGGGTGCTCAGGCTGACATCCGTGCCGACAGTCCGTAATATCAGTGCCTTGTGCAAATCCTCCGCTGAGCACGGCGAAGAAAATACGCCTGCTGTGAATAAAACTGCAGGGCTCGGCATTACAAGAGGCGCGGCTTATTACAGCAAGGGAGGGCAGCGCCATGAATAACATGTCAACCATTGAACAGCTCCGTGAAATGCACTTCAGCGCAATGGCAACCGAGTTTGAAACGCAGCTCAAGGATTCCGCGACTTATGCGCAGATTCCCTTCGAGGATCGATTCGGCCTTCTGGTCAATGCCGAGTGGAATCGTCGGCAGTCTAACAAGCTTGTTCGCCGCATCCACGATGCGCATCTTGATATTCCGTCCGCGACCATGGAAGGGATTGAATACCACGAGGATCGCAAGCTGGATAAAGCACAGCTGACCCGTTTCGCCACTTGCAGCTATATTGAGGAGGAGCACCATATCATCCTGAAGGGAGCGACGGGCAACGGCAAAACTTACATTGCCTGTGCTTTGGGCAATGCCGCTTGCCGTAAGTTTAAGACCGTCCGCTATGTCCGGCTGCCGGAATTGCTGGATGAGTTAACCATTGCCCGTGCTGAGAATACTTTTCGCAAGGCCACGAAGGCCTATTCCAAGGTTGATTTGCTGATTCTGGATGAATGGCTGCTTCGTCCACTGACGCTTCAGCAGTCGTTTGACCTGTTTGAAATCGTTGAAGCGAGGACAAAGCATGGCTCAACCATCTTCTGCACACAGTACGATACCGATGATTGGTACGGTAGAATCAACACGGATTCCACACAGGACAGCCCTATTAACGATGCAATCATGGACAGAATCGTCCACAATTCGTATGTTTTGCTTATTGAGGGTGCGGTTTCCATGCGTGAACGTCACGGCTTGGCTGCCCAGCTGAAAGGTGACGCAGGTCAATAAAGCAGTCGAATGGGCTTTTCAGCAAAAAGT
>CAVIFH010000398.1:0-2396 GCA_963641615.1 bacterium
GCTCTATGGATTATTCAGTTATCAATGTGCAACTTGTTATTGCAATTTACATTTTCGTTTTTATTTTCTGAACGGGATAATTTTGTGCAAACCAGAAATCTCCCGGTACTATCACCCTTCAGGTGAGTGGATAAGATCAGGATTGTGTCATCTGCCTGAATTGAAACGTTTTCTGCAAAGACTGACTCCAACGCCCTCACCGACAGAATTTCCCTGAAAAACAGGCGAAAAGTGCGTTGATCGGTAAAGTCATAGTTATATAAAACATGCCGATTGTCGAAGGGAACTGCAGCGAACACGGTATAATGCAGTTCCCGGTCGGGAAGATAAACAACTACCTCCGAAAACTCCTCCAGCGCTTCTTTTGAGGAATAGGTACTTTGGAGTGTGCCGAACATCTCTCCGTTTTTCGTGTTCTGACCATAGATGACGGTGACCGGGTCCGTGAAATCCGTACTGTTGTAAGCTGCTTCCGTATAAATTGCGCCATTTGAGTCGGATTTTCCATACATATTCCGCTGAAGATAATATGTATCATCGTCCGGGCATTGGAGAACGGGGTAGCTGACCTCTGTGCCCGGAATATACAGCCAAGCGTAAATATCCTCGTTGCTCTCACGGAGCGCTTCAAAGTCCACAGGGCTGACGCAGTCCTCCGATTCTGTGAAGAACTGACGCGCAGAGCGTTCTTTCTGCGAAAGACATTTCAGACTAATACATATCAGCAGACACAGCAGCCCCGCTGTGACGCAGATTATCCTTATCCATTTGCGTTTCACCCAGCAGCGCGGCCTCTCTTTCATGCAAATCCCGCAGTAATTTTTTTCCGTCCCTTCGGGCAATAATCTCCAGCGCGGGAGCCAGATTGGGACTTCGCCCATTCATGTTATGGGCATCTGAGCCGAGAACATGAATTTTTCTGTCTTTCAGCAGCTTTAAGGCTTTACCGGGTTTCCTGATGAAAAACTCTGCGCTGACCTGCATCACTACGCCGCCTTCCAGAAGCGCTTCCCGGCAGCTCCGGTTCTGCCATGTCATATATCGTTCGATGTGCGCCAACAGAACTGTGAGATTGCTGCGCCGGTTCAGCTCCAGAACCGCATCCACCATCCGCGCCGTCCACGCGCACATCGGCATTTCCAGAAGCAAAAGCTCAGTGCCCTCTATGCAAAAACGCTCCAAGCCGTCGTAGCGATGGATACCTTCAAAATATTGAACCTCTGCGCCGAGCCGAATTTCCGGGAATGCTTCTGTCAGGCGCGGCTCAAGCTGCTTCCACGCAGCCTCCCGCCGAGCAAAAAACTTCTCCGGCGAGGTGCGCTGCGCATAAAAATGCGGTGTTGCGGCAATGCCCGCGGCTCCTTGCGCTTCCAGCTCGCGCACCATGGCGATGCTTTCCTCCACGCTTGCGCTTCCGTCATCGATACCGGGCAGAATATGCGTATGAAAGTCAAAAATCATCGTCATTATTCCGTACCTTCAGGCTTGTATACCGGAGGCGGGACATTGTTGCCATCAGCTTTTTCTGAACCGGCTGCGCGTTTTCCATAGCCGTATTTGCCGTTTGTATACTTGTATCCGTATTTTTTATATCGTTTTTCCGGCGGCTCCGCATCGTTGAGGACAAACCCAAGCAGCTTGACATCCAGCAGTTCCATCCGGCGCATTGCCTCTGCCAGAGAGACCTGGTCAGAGTAGTCCTGCCGGACAACTACAATCATGCCGGTCATCAGTTTAGAAACGGCAAGACCGTCGCTAACGGCATTGACGGGCGGCAAATCAACGATGATATACTCAAAAGCGGGAGCCAGTGCTTCAATCACCTGCTCCATCCGTTTAGAGGACAGCAGTTCCGAGGGGTTGGGCGGGATTTCTCCGGCAGTCAGCACCAACATTCCCGGATGCAGCGCAGACTCCCGTACTGCTTCGTTCAGAGAGCTGATACCTGCCAGCACATGCGAAAGGCCGAGCTTATCTTCCAAGTGAAGCGTAGACGCCAGCACCGGAATACGCATATCCGCCTCCAGCAGCAGTACGCGCTTACCGCTTTCTGCCAGTGAATAGGCCAGATTGATCGAACACGTGCTTTTTCCCTCGCCGCGCAGCGCGCTGGTTACGCCAATTACCTTGCATTCCGCCTCGTCCGTCAGGCTGAAAATCAGGTTGGTGCGCAGCAGCTTGTATGCCTCTGATGCGGCAAAGCCCAAATTCTTTCCGATCTGCTTGCGCCGCTCCGAAACGGACGTGGGTCTATGCGATTTGGATTGCTTGTATTCCTCTATGTACGCGCTTTCTTTTTTGGAAATCATGTTCCGTCACCCCCGCTTTCCGGCTGTATGCGTTTTCTTCTGCGCCCCGGACGGCGACTTTGTCTGATACGCCCCGTAATAGGCATC
>CAVIFH010000399.1:0-2396 GCA_963641615.1 bacterium
GATGCTTTTCCCGAATATAATCGAGGATCGTTTTCTTGTAATCTCCGCGCAGGTTCAGATTCTCAAGCCAGACCAGATTGCATTGATTCTTTACTCTTTCAATTGTAGTAAGGGCTTTTGAGCCACCATGGGTTAAAAGAAAAGTACCAGCCCTTGTATCAAAAGCTGGTACTTAATATGGTGCGGATAGTGGGACTCGAACCCACACGCCGGAAGGCATAGGAACCTAAATCCTACACGTCTACCAATTCCATCATATCCGCATATTATTCTGACACCTGCCTATATTATCATCCGGCATATTTTTTGTCAACACTCGTTAACAATAGTTTTTCTTGCGTTTTCTTAAGGGGTTAGCTATAATAGATGGGATAAAAAGAGAAAAGGGGGTGCCCGTGTGGACACAATTTATGTAACCGGACACCGAAATCCGGACACTGACTCCATCGTGGCGGCAATGGCCTACGCCGCACTGAGAAATGCCTGCGGCGACCGGGAGTACGAAGCTGCCTGCCTGGGGCACGTTTCCGATGAAACGCAGATCGTGCTGAATCGTTTCGGCTTTGATCCGCCGAAGCGTATCCACGACATGTATACGCAGGTTCGCGACCTGGACTTTGATAAGCCGCCCATTTTGAGCGCCGCTGTTACCCTGGGACGCGCCTGGCAGCTGCTTTCCGACGACAGAAAGAGCTCGGCCTTGCCGGTCGCCAATGAGGACGGAAGCCTTTACGGCATGCTCTCCCGGGAGGATGTTGCAAGCTATAATATGGACCTCGTTTTCAACGGATATCTGGAGGAGGTCCCTCTGTTCAACGTCCTGTCTGTGCTTGAGGGAAAGGTCCTCAATGATGCGGGGGAGAATACCGATTCCATTGGGGGAGAGGTAACCATTGCGCTTCCCAAAAGCAGGGATAATCTCCTTTTTAATTCTCCCAAGGCGGTGGTGCTCTGCGGCCACCAGCCGGATATGATCAGGCGCGCCCTGGAGATGGGGGTGAACTGCCTGGTGCTGTGTCAGGCGGAGCTGGATGAAGAGCTTCGGACCCTGCCGACAACCACCTGCATTATTTCCACGCCCTTTGATGCCTATTCTGCCGCCCGGCTGATTTTCCAGTCTACCCCGGTGGGGCGTATTTGCCGCACAAAGGACCTGGTCTGTTTCCATCTGGAGGACCGTGTGGATGAAGTCCGTGAACAGGTGCTGAAATACCGCGAGCACTGCTACCCGATTCTGGACGAGAATGAAAAGGTCGTCGGTGTGCTTACGCGCTATCATCTGCTGCGCCCCAGACGCAAAAGAGTTGTTCTGGTTGACCACAATGAGATTGCCCAGTCCGTTCCCGGATTGGAGGAGGCGGAAATCCTGGAGATCATCGACCATCACCGCCTTGCCGATATTCAGACCACAAACCCGATTACGGTGCGCAACGAGCCGGTGGGAGCCACCAATACGATTATTGCGTCCATGTTCCAGGACCGGGGACTGATGCCCTCGGAAAAAATGGCCGGCATGATGGCAGCGGCGATTATTTCGGATACGGTCATGTTCAAGTCTCCCACCTGCACGTCCCGGGATATCCGGATGGCGGAGCGCATGGCACGGATCGCAAACGTCTCTCTCGACGAGCTCGGCAAGACGATTTTCTCTGCCAGCCTCGGGAATAAGTCTGTGGAGGAGCTTCTGTTTACTGATTACAAGGAGTTTCACATTGCGGGCCATGACCTGGCTGTTGCGCAGATCACCTGTGTGGACAGCCCGCGGATGCTTGCCCGGAAGGATGAGTTCCTTGCGCTTATGCGCGAAACCGCCCGGAAAAAGGGCTTTTCGGATGTCCTGCTGATGCTCACGGATGTTTTGCAGGAAGGCACCCAGCTGATTTATGTGGGTGATGATGAGACCATCCGGCAGGCCTTCGGCGTCGAGCCGAAGGACAATACGGTTTTCCTCCCGAAGGTCATGAGCCGCAAGAAGCAGGTTATCCCGATGCTGTCGGCACTGTGGGGTTAAAATACAATGTCGTTTGATCTGTTGCTTGGCAATGAACAGCTGAAGAAGAATCTGCATCAGAGCATTCAGTCCGGGAGAATTTCCCACTTTTATCTGATTTCCGGCCCCCAGGGGATCGGAAAACATACCCTCGCAAAGCTTCTGGCGGCGGCACTCCTCTGCCAGGGCAGGGAGAAGCCCTGCATGGAGTGCCAGGCCTGCCGCAAGGTGATGCACGGTACACACCCGGATTTCATCACCATAGACGACGCGGAGAAAAAGAGCGTCACTGTGGACATGAGCAGGCAGGCCCGGGCGGATATGTATATCATGCCGAATGAATCGGATTACAAAATCTATCTTTTTCCCCGCGCCCAGGATATGAATCCGCAGGGGCAGAATGCGC
>CAVIFH010000400.1:0-2394 GCA_963641615.1 bacterium
CTGCAATATCTTACGAAGATCGGCGTGCTCCCCCAGAATGCTTTGCTGCTCCGTGGCGCGATCCATATCTGTCTGCTTACGGCCTGGGGCGTTTCAATCCGCACTCGCATCATTCAGACGCAGGTGCAGCGGTATCTGCTGGCGATCATAGTGATGATGGCATTGTGGCTGCTGCTTAAAATTATCAAGCATTCCATCGACAGCATGGACATCAAGCGCTGGCTTTGGTATTGGTACTATTTTCCCATGCTGTTCATCCCGGTTGTAGCTCTGTTTGTAAGTATGTCGCTGGACAAGGCGGAGAATTACCTGCTGCCGCTTTGGACGAAGCTTTTTTATGTGCCGTCGGCGCTCCTGCTCCTCCTTGTCCTGACGAACGACCTGCATCAGGGCGTATTTTCTTTTCCTTCCGGCATAATGACGGATATCGACTATTGCTATGAGGCAGGCTATTACATCGTTCTGATATGGGTAATGCTGTGCGCGTTTGCTTCTTTCGCCATAATGCTGAAGAAATGTCGCATCCCGCAAAGTAAAACCGTCCTCTTGCTGCCGCTGATTCCGCTTGGTCTGTCTCTGATATATTGCATTGCATACATATGCGGCGTCCGATTCGTCCTGCTGCTGGCGGGTGACATGACCGTCACACATTGTCTGCTGATTTTTGCTGCTTTTGAGGGATGCATCCGGTGCGGTCTGATCCAGTCCAACATGGGCTACAATGCACTGTTTGAGGCAACCATGCTGCCGGTTCAGATCACAAATGCGGACTTTTCTCTGCGGCATATCTCCGCCGCGATGCGTGAGCCGATACCCCAAGATACGCTGCGGCAGATGGGTGCGGATACCGTCGAGCTGGATGCCGACACCCTTTTGAAGCGGCATTCGCTGCACGGCGGCTGGGTATTCTGGGAAGAGGATGTTTCCGAGCTGAACAGGCTTCATGAGGCGCTGAAGCTGACACATGATGAGCTGCGTGACATGGGCAACGTTCTGACGGCAGAAAACGCTCAGCGCGAAAAACATCTGCGGCTGTCGGAGGAAAACCGCTTGTATGACATGATGGAGGTGCAGACCTCCCGACAGATCGCAATGCTGCGGGGGCGCCTTACTGCGATACAGAGGATGACGGACGAGAACTTGGCCAGAAGGCTTCTTGGGCAGACTATCGTTATCGGAACCTATATCAAACGGAGAAACAACCTGATTTTTGTCGGCGCACAGCGCGGTGTTATTTCGATGCAGGAGCTGCGGCTGTGCTTTAACGAGTCCATAGAGTGCCTGAACCTGTACGGTGTGGAATGCAGAGCACTCATAGACGGGGAAATCCTGCTCGCTATGGAGCAGGCGGCACAGATTTATGACCTGTTTGAAGCAGTCGTGGAGATGGGGCTGGAATCCTTGGAATCATTGCTGATCTCTGTTGAAATCAGGGATTCAATTGAGGTTAATATCTGCGTATCCTGCAAGGAGACCCTCTGTGGATTAAAGGAGCGACTTCCTGCGCTGGAATGGATGCAGGATGAGGACGGTTTACAATATATTATCCACAAACTTGAAAAATCAGGGAGGGTAGAAGCATATGGACAAAATCAAGGAGAGCTTTGACCACCTTCCCATTGCAGTCTGCTTTTTTGATACAAACGGTATTGTGCGACTCATCAACCACCGAATGCTTGCCATAGCAAGCTTTTTGCGAAGGAATGGTGTGCAGACGCTTACGGAGCTGGAAACCGCCCTGAAAACGCCGCCCGAAGGTATTTGCTGTCTGGACCCACAGCTCCGGATTTTTCGTTTTCCGGACGGCAAGGCACTGCGCTTCGCTCAGGAGCAGATTACAACAAAAGCAGGTCTCCGATATACCCAAGTCACCGC
This sequence comes from bacterium, assembly GCA_963641615.1. GTDB lineage: Bacteria > Bacillota > Clostridia > Oscillospirales > Oscillospiraceae > Faecousia. Next base: position 1,876 of record CAVIFH010000400.1, read on the forward strand.
TGCCGATGTGACGGAGCTGATGCGGCGGCAGACCGAGTTGAACGAGGAAAATACAAAGCTTGCAGAATCCAATAACCGGCTGCTAAGGCTTTTTGAGCAGATGCCAGAGATCATCCGCGAAGAAGAGACGCTTGAAATGAAGCAGCGCGTCCATGATGATATCGGACACAGCATCCTTGCCGCACGACGGGCGCTGTGCCGGCAAGGCGGACTTGCGTCACTCAAAGAAAGTGCGGCATTTTTTGAACAGGCCATTGCAGTACTTTGCCGCTCCAATCAGATACGTGCTGAGACTGACTCGTTGGAAACGACTATCGGCAAAGTCGGTGAAATGGGCGTCCGTGTGCTGATAGAAGGGGAAGTTTCCGATATGTCGGGTATGCGGTCACTCGCAGCATTGGCAATTGCCGAATGTGCGGCAAACTGTGTTCGCCATGCCGACGGCACAGAACTGTATGTGCACCTTGGACACGCAGAGCTTATTCTGACCAACAACGGTGCGCCGCCAAAGGAAGAAAT
>CAVIFH010000401.1:0-2372 GCA_963641615.1 bacterium
GGTTTGCCGAGTGCTTCGCTGAGGCAATGCATTCACCCAATCCGCGCCCCATGGCGGCTACCATGATGAAACACCTGATGCAGATCTTGAAGGAGGAAGGATTGATCAATGGCTGAAGTTAACGTGAAAGATCTCACAAAATATGAGCTATGGCTGCTTTATCGTGATTGGATAGATTATAGCATTTATGATGGGTTGGATGATGATCAAGCTGATGAATTGATGGAAAAGTTGGAAGAAGAGTGTGGTGCTACTGATCCTCTTCGTCCAGATGCTCCTCCCGAAGCCGTTGCGGCATGGGAGGAAAGAAATAGAAGGAATAGAGAGGCTGCACGACAAGGCATCATCATCGACTAACCCACCGGGCTGTCGCGAATTTGCGACAGCCTTCCCCATATTTTCCCGGAACGCGGCACCGTGCCTCGTTCCTTTTTTGTACCCATTTTAGGAGGTGACGCGTATGCCAAGCGGCGGCGTTATCAACGGGCAGGAAATATTGATCAGCCTAGGCGTCAATGCCGACTGGACAAACCTCAATAAGGTTATCAATTTCCTCAATTCCGGCACGGTCAAAACGACCGCTTTCGGTACGGCATTGGTGGCCGCGGGCAAGGCTGTCTATAACTTCATCAAGACCAACACCGAGCTGGAGCAGAGCTTCGAGAAGCTGGCCAAGAAGCAGAACAAGACGGTGGAAACGGTCCGTGCAGAACAGAACGCCCTGAAAGCCATGGGCAAGACCGCAAGCGAGGTCAACAACGATGCGTCTTTGAAGAAGATTTATGACGACATTGTGAAGGTCAACAAGTCGCTTGCCCTGCCCAACATGGACGCGGCGCTGAACAACATCAACCAGCTCCAGAGCGCGTTTTACGAGCTGAGAAGCGTCATGTCCTATGCGACCCAATGGATCAACTATCATCTGCTGGCCAATCTGGAAGAGCCCATTCAGCGCATCACAAGCTATATCAAGGAAATCAGCTCCTATATTCAGAACAACATCAACACCTTTTCCATGAAGGTTTCGTCCGTCATTACGGCCTTTTCTAAGGGCTTAATCGGCATTGTGGAGACGGGCTCGAAGATCATCAAGTGGGTGGAACAGCTGCCCACAGGGATCAAGACGGCCACGGTCGCCTTGGCAGCCATGATTACGCTGTTGAAGACAGGGCCGTTGGGACAGATCTTCACCATGATCACCATGATCGGCGGCCTGATTGATGATTATGAGAATTTCCAGTGGAACAAATCCGCGGCCGAAGGCGACAAGGTAGACGTGGCTTTCGGGGGAATTTGGGAACTGCTGGACATGGATGATAAGACCATCGGCGAAAAGGCTTCCGGCATCGGCGAATTGCTCATTTCAAAGTTCTCTGAAGCCGTAGAGGGAAACGGGCTGGCGTTGGGTGCCCTGGGCGGCACGCTGATTGCAAGCATTTTCGGCGGCGATGCGCTGAGCAAGCTCATTCTTTTCCTTGCCGGTGCCGTTGGTGCGGCCTTGCTTGACCCGACGGTGCAAGATGCTGTGGCAGAGTTTGCTTCTAACTTGTGGCAGTCCATTGTGGATGCGATGCCGGATTGGCTGCGCGACTTTTTCGGCCTGCAAAGCTCCACCGAGAAGGAAGCAGAAGACAGCATTGACAAGCCGCTGTATTTCGATGAAAACGGAAACGCGGTCACCGAATGGGAATACCAAAACTCCAGCGATGAACGCAAGGCACAGTTGGCAGGCAATGTCCCCACGGAAGAGCAAGCCGCCTTTCAGCAGGCGTATTCCGACTTCACCAACAAAAGCGGCCTGAACCTGCATCAGTCTGCAGGGGATCTGTATCCCTCTTTGGTGGCGCCTGACGGTACAGGGTTAACCTCAGCAGATACGCCTGCTTTGCAACAATGGAACACACTTTTCCAGCAAGCCATGACAAGCCAAAATTCAACCATGCTCAAGGCGCTGGGCGAAGTCGGCAAAACATGGCAAGAAGGGGTCGGATCTGATGAAACGGCCGCCACCGGCGAATATCAGAAATACAACGATGCCATGATGAAGGATTTGAAGCTGATTGGTCAAGGATTGCCGACAACCAGCTTCAACAACGAACTCATGAAGGACGGCAGGCTGACGGCAAGCGGCACGTATAGCCGATTGAATGGCAATCTGGAATTGCAATCGCTGATGGATACACGTACCGCAAACATCAACACCGATTCCTTCAAGCAATCCCTGTCCGATGCTCTTTCCGGCACTGGGGAAATGACCTGGACAACCGGCGAGCCTACGGTGCCTTCTGATGCGGGTACAACGGTGATCGAGGATGTGCAGGAGCAGATTGACAAGAGCAGCAAAACCGTGAAAGTCAATGTAGAGGGCAAGA
>CAVIFH010000402.1:0-2371 GCA_963641615.1 bacterium
CCGCAATGGTTACACTGCTTAGATATTCGTTCATTCTGCGATTCAGCTCTGTCCACATGGGGAGCGTGCGGCACTCGGCGGTGCGGCTGCATTTTTCGGCATTGCATTCCAGACAGGCGACGGGAGCAAGGTCCCCCTCCGTCAGCTGCAGAATGTCGCTGACCCGGTAATCGCCGGGCTGCCTCGTTAGCCGATAGCCGCCGCCTTTCCCGTGTATTCCCTCAATCATTTTGGCTGCGACCAGAATGGGGAGAATACGCTCCAGATATTTCAGCGAGATATCCTGACGCTGTGCAACCTCTTTCATCGGAATGTACGATCCGTCATCGTGCTCGGCAAGGTCAATCATGACGCGCAGCGCATAGCGCCCGCGGGTAGAAATCAGCACGGCGTTTCTTCCTCCAATGCACAGTCAGTCTGCATGGCAGTGCGCGCAGCCCTCGCAGTCCGGGAACAGGCTGTGGTCGTATGGGATTCCATTGCGCTTGTAGTAGTCCTGCAGCGCCTTTTTGATGACTTCCTCCGCAAGCACAGAGCAGTGGAGCTTGTGAGGGGGCAGACCGTCAAGAGCTTCCGTTACGGCCTTATTGGTTACCTTCAGGGCCTCGGAGACCGGCTTTCCCTTGATCATCTCTGTTGCCATGGAACTGGACGCAATGGCGCTGCCGCAGCCGAAGGTTTCAAATTTTACGTCGGATATGACATCATTGTCGATTTTCAGGTATATTTTCATGATATCTCCGCAAACCGGGTTGCCGACCTCGCCGACACCGTCGGCGTTTTCAATCACACCGACATTCCGGGGATTGCGGAAATGATCCATTACTTTTTCACTGTACAGAGCCATTTTTCTCCTCCTTATTCCGCAAATACATGCTTGCGTTTCCCGGTTGTCAGGTCCCGCCAGAAAGGCGACATACCGCGAAGATAGGTTACCACGTCCGTCACCGCCTGAATGATATAGTCAATGTCTGCGTCGCTTACATCCTCAGAAAGGGACAGCCGCAGTGAGCCGTGCGCGACCTCATGGGGGCGCCCGATTGCAAGCAGCACATGGCTCGGGTCGAGACTGCCGGAGGTGCATGCGGAGCCGGAGGATGCGCAGATTCCCTTGTCATCCAGAAGCAGCAGCAGCGCTTCCCCCTCAATTCCCTCAAAGCAGAAGTTCACCGTGCCGGGCAGACGGTGCTCCCGGTCACCATTTAATTCACTGTAGGGAATTTTGTCCAGGCCCGCAATCAGCTTCTCACGCAGGGGCGTGAGCTTTTCCGCATAATTGCTCAGATTCCGGGCGGCCTCCTCCAGCGCGGCGGCCATGCCCACAATGGCGGGGACATTCTCAGTGCCTGCACGCTTGCCGCGCTCCTGAGCGCCGCCGTTAATCAGGCTGCTCAGGGGAATGCCGCGCTTTGCATACAGCACGCCGATTCCCTTGGGCCCGTGAAATTTGTGGGCGGAGAGCGACAGCATGTCAATATTCTGTGCTCCCACATCTACCGGAATATGGCCGACTGCCTGCACGGCGTCCGTGTGGAACAGCACGCCCTTCTGGCTGCATACGGCGCCGATTTCGGAAATCGGCTGGATGGTTCCGATTTCATTGTTGGCGAACATGATGGTTACAAGGCAGGTGTTGTCACGAATGGCATCGCGTACCTGCTCCGCGGTTACAATCCCGCTGCTGTGGACATCCAGCAGGGTAATTTCAAACCCCTGCTGCTTCAGCTTGTCGAGGGTGTGCAGCACCGCATGATGCTCAAATGCGGTGGAGATGATATGCTTTTTGCCTTTTTTAGCACCCAATGCGGCAGCGGAAAAAATCGCCTGATTATCAGCCTCACTTCCGCCGGAGGTGAATGTAATTTCCCGCGGGGTGCAGCCAAGACACTTTGCAATGCGCTCCCTGGCGTCCTCCAGCGCCTCCCGGGCCTTCTGGCCGAAGGAATATAAGCTGGACGGGTTGCCGTAATTTTCTGCCATGCATTTGGTCATGGCATCAATCGCTGCCGGACACATTCTGGTGGTGGCGGCGTTATCTGCGTAAATCATGGTGTACTCCTTGTGTTTTATTCCGCAAACATGGGGCTGGAGAGATAGCGGTCCCCGGTATCCGGAAGCAGAACGACAATTGTCTTGCCTTCGTTTTCAGGCTGCTGTGCCAGTGCAATTGCGGCATGGACGGCGGCACCTGCGGAAATGCCGACAAGAATTCCTTCGGTTCGGCCAATCTCTCTCCCTGCTGCAAAGGCGTCTTCATCCGTAATGGGCATAACCGTGTCGTAAATTCCGGTATCCAGCACCTCTGGCACAAAGCCTGCCCCGATGCCCTGAATTCTGTGTGCACCGCCGTGACCCTGGGAGAGGACAGGGG
>CAVIFH010000403.1:0-2369 GCA_963641615.1 bacterium
CGCTTGAATGGCATTCAAGAGGTCAGCGGTTCGATCCCGCTTATCTCCACCAAAAGCTTGCAAAAGTAAGAAAAAACCTTGGAATCATCTGATTTCAAGGTTTTTTCTTATCCAAAAGTGAAAAAATCTGCGAGATTTGCGAAAACTGCCTGTGCGCTTGATTTTTGATGGAAATTTTGAAAATCAAGAGGTCAGGCATTATGAAGAAAATCAGGATGAATTGCACCGCCGCGTTGTCGCGCCGGTCTCTCCAGCGCGCCAGGGTGGCATCGTCCTTCGCCTTCTGAGCCTGTTCAATGACTGTCCGGGCCCGGGGGAGAACCTTCCGCAGCGCCGGGGAAGTCTCCGCAGAGATGACCTTCTCGTTCGCTTCCTGAATGAGCCCGTCGCAGCGCCGCATTTCCTCCAGCGTTTTCTTTGCGGCCTCCCGGTCGACGTGCTTGCCGAACCGCTGCTCTTTGTACAGCGTGCCCAGCGCCTGCCGTTTCTCCTGCAGGGTGCCCAGCTTGTCAAGGCGGCTCCTGAAAATGTTCAATGCGTCCCGCTCTCCGTCCGTCAATGCAGCATCCGTAATGTCCTGGGCCGCCGTCAGGAGGATATCCCGGTCCGTCAGAGGCTCCACCCGGGGCTGATTCTGCTCTCCGCTTACAGGGCCACTGTCTTCTCCAGTGCTTCGACCATCGCCTGGTACACTTCTTCCGACGTCATTTCGTAGTTGCTCTCCGACAGAATGTCCAGAAACGCCAGAAGTTCCTCCTCCGTTTCGATTGCTGTACCCACCGACAGCGCTGTTTCCTCGGAGATTCCCATTTCCCAAAGCATTTGAGCCATTCGAGCGATATACTCTTCTGACAATTGTTTGCCCATTGTTCTGCTTCCTTTCATTGTACTGCTGCTCGGATATCTCCACGCATCCCTCGGCAGATTTTTCGTAATACCTTACTTTCCCGGACCTTGCAAACCTTTTTACATCTCCTTCAGACGCAGGCCCGTTTGCCCAGATCATGAATGCAGTTTCAGACTGGCTGTACCGGCTCCGCTTGCGATGCTTTTTGGGTTCCTCGCTTTCTTCTTCATCCTCCAGAAGATTCCAGGCAACGCTGACTATTCCACCATCGCAGGAGTCTGCGCTCATCTCGACAAAGCCGATATCCTCTCCGAGGCTGCAGGAGTTACTGTTACAGGCACGTTGCAGACACGCAAATCCAATGCTCCCTGAAAAGTTCAAAAACTATATGAAAATAGCCCAGAATTAAAAATTCTGGGCTGCTTTGGTGGAGACTGGCGGACTCGAACCGTCGACCTCATGCGTGTGAAGCATGCGCTCTAACCAGCTGAGCTAAGCCTCCGTGTCAACGGCATTCATTATACCAGATTTCCTGCGTTTGTCAATCCTTTTTTGCCATGATTGCCATGCCCCTCAATTGCCGAAGTAAACGCAATGCCTGCGTGTCCTGAGCGCCGGGAGAGGCAGCGCGGCGCAGCCGCGGCGATATCAAAATGCACCAACGCACCGGGAATCCGGTATCCGGGGAGTTTAGCGGCCGCTATGACTGATTTTGGCACAGGATGATGGCCGCAGACCTGTTTTGCCGAGACGGGGATTTCAGTGAAGCCCGCACGTGTTTGTGCAATATGCGCTATTGATTTTAACCCGCACCGGGGGTAAAATACCATTGAAAGGTGGAGACACGTTATGGATGAGTACGGCTCAGATTATATCACCATCACCGGCGATGACGGAAAGGAATATGAGCTGGAAGTCCTTTCAACTGTGGAGTACAATGGTGTGAGCTATGTCGCGGTTGTGCCTGCTGATGAAGCGGAGAATGAAAGCCTGCAGGTCAGCATTTTGAAGTCCACGGAGGAAAACGGAGAGCCTTTCTTAAGCGTAATCGAGGATGATGCGGAGCTTGAGGCAGTATACAGCCTGATTATGGATTCTCTCTACGAGGAGACGGATGGATAAGTTTTTCCTGCTTGGTGCGAGTGCGTCCTTTTGGACCCACATTTTTTAAACGGGATGTTAGACTTCCCGGTCGGATTGCAGACCTCCCGCCCGGTGCTTTGACATTGGGTGGATGCTGGGAGCAGAGAAGGCCGTGAGCGGCAACCCACCTGCCATTTCGTGCAGGTCATAATTGGTCGTGCTACGGCTAAAGCGGGGTAACGACACCGGAAGTGAAAGCTTCCGGTGCTTTTTTATGCGAATAAAGGCACATTTCGTATTGAATTCCATTCTCTTCTCCGGATTGAAGTACGGCTTGAAGTTCCCACTCCGCGCTGTCATCCAGGTTGGGAAGATATGTGTCCGAAATGGGTGCGGCGTGCACCTTGGTGATATAGGCATTTGTGCAATATGGCAGCAT
>CAVIFH010000404.1:0-2367 GCA_963641615.1 bacterium
GAGTATGACATCATGGCAAGCAATGCCGACCCCGATGTTATCGCAAAAAGCAAAAGAGAACTCGGCCAGATGGAAGCAATCCTCGGAAATGAGCAAACCATCGCTTCTCTGGTTGATGATATCATTGACCACTACGAGAATTACCGTGCAGACTTGCTGACCGGCAAGGCAATGATTGTGGCCTATTCCCGTGCAATCGCCATGAAGATTTACAATCGCATTCTTCAGCTGCGCCCGTCCTGGACGGAAAAGGTAGCTGTCGTCATGACAGAAAGCAATAAAGACCCGGAGGAGTGGCGCGCCGTTATCGGGAACAAGCGTCACAAAGATGAACTCGCTAAGAAGTTCAAAGACAACAACAGTCCGCTGAAAATCGCTATCGTAGTTGATATGTGGCTGACAGGCTTTGATGTTCCGTCACTTGCGACCATGTATGTATATAAGCCGATGCAAGGCTACAATCTGATGCAGGCTATCGCCCGTGTAAACCGTGTCTTTGGGGATAAGGAAGGCGGCCTTGTTGTCGATTATGTCGGCATCGCCTCTGCACTCAAGCAGGCAATGAACGATTACACTTCTCGTGACAAAAAGAACTACGGCGACACCGATATTGCAAAGGTGGCTTATCCTAAGTTCTTAGAGAAGCTGTCCATCTGCCGTGATATATTCCACGGATACGATTACTCCAAGTTCACAAGCGGAACTGATCTTGAGCGTTCTAAAGCTATCAGCGGCGCGGTCAACTTTATCGTCGGCGTTGATAAAGAACGGGAACGTGAGGATTTCCTGAAAGAAGCACTGCTTCTGCGTCAGGCTTTGTCGCTGTGCTCTTCTCTTGCTGAGGAGTCCATGCGTATTGAAGCGGCCTTTTTTGAATCAGTTCGCGTCCTTGTTATGCGGCTGATGAATCAGGGCGAAGGCAAAAAAATATCTCTACCGGAGATGAATGCGCGAATCAATGCACTACTGGAGCAAAGTATAAAGTCAAGCGGAGTCATCAACCTGTTTTCAGATGTGAACGGCGACTTCTCTTTATTTGATCCGAAATTCCTTGAGGAAATCGGAAAAATGAAGGAGAAAAATCTTGCTGTGGAACTGCTGAAAAAGCTAATTTCCGAGCAGGTCCTCATTTACAAGAGAACGAATGTGGTCAAGTCGCAAAAATTCAGCGAGATTATCCAGCAGGCTATGAATCGCTACCTTAACGGAATGCTCACCAATGAGCAGGTTATCGAAGAGTTGCTGAATCTTGCAAAACAGATACAGTCCGCTCAAAAGGAAGGCGAGCAGCTTGGACTGACTGCCGATGAGCTGGCCTTCTACGACGCTTTGACAAAGCCGCAGGCAATCAAGGATTTCTACGAAAACGAGGAACTTATTGCCATTACAAAAGAATTGGCAGAAACCCTTCGCAAAAATAAAACGATTGACTGGCAGAAACGCGACTCCGCAAGGGCCAAGATGCGAATGCTAATTAAAAAGCTCCTGAAAAAGCACAAATACCCGCCGGAAGGCATGGATGATGCCGTTCAGACCGTTATGACGCAGTGCGAGCTGTGGACAGATGAAAATGCCGGGAAATAACGTATATCAGTAGACACGGGGCTTTGATGCTATGCTAACGCTCAATTGGCAGTAAACAATATGATGAAGTGAGATGGAGATGGAGATATACCAAATGATTAATTCTGAAAAATTAGGGGATGTACTAGCACAGTACAAACAAAATTTTGTCTCCATGCAATGGGGCAACGAAAAGTACAAATGGGAAGCCGTTAAATGGTTTCAGGACAATTGGGATGTGAATGCTTCGGATTTTGCAGAAATGCTGAACCGGTCTCTGGACAAGACGTTCAACCTGCTGGCTTCCAATAACAACTTCCCGAAGGGCATGATCGTCGGTTTTGCAAAGTCAGCTCCTGAAGAGGTCCGTGCTATGTTCATCGCCCTGTTTGATGAAAGCAAGGATGTATTCGAGAGACTGGATGCGTTCAAAATGCAGTCGACCGTTCTCTTGGAGAAGTACGGCAATGGAGCAGCGCAGCATTACCAGTACGAAAATGCCATCAGTACATACCTGTGGCTCCGTTACCCGGACAAGTATTACATCTACAAATTCGGTGAGGTAAAAACAGTCGCAAGCGAGTTGGAATCTGACTATCGATTCAAAAAAGGTGCTTATGTCGATAACATCCGGAACTTTTTGAAGCTCTATGATGAAATCAGCGTGGCCCTTAAAGAGGACACCGAGCTGGTGAATCTCTTCCAGTCACAGTTGACCGATACTTGCTATCCTGATCCGGAGCTGAAGACGCTGACTATCGATGTCGGTTTTTACATCAGCCGGTATTACTCTCAGAAGGATTC
>CAVIFH010000405.1:0-2356 GCA_963641615.1 bacterium
GGCCTGCACAGAGCGACCACTCCCGAGGAGCAGCGCAGGATGTTTGGGGACAGAATCGTTGACCATGAGAAAATTGCGGTAAATAATGCCTTTGATCCCAGTCAGTTTGTACACGTCTGCACCCTTCCGTCCGGCGCGGACTTTAATGTGAATAAGCTTGCAGTTGAATGTGATCTACTTGTAACCGAGGGATTCATTGAGCCGCACTTCTTTGCCGGCTTCTCCGGCGGCCGCAAGAGCATTCTTCCCGGCATCTGCTCCCAGGAGACAGTGAACGAAAACCACAGCTATAAGGCGATTTCCAGCCCCTATTCCAACACCGGTGTGCTGGAGCATAACCCGATTCATGAGGACATGGTTTGTGCGGCCCGTGCGGTAAACGTACAGTTTATTTTCAATGTCGCTCTGAACGGCGAAAAGAAGGTTATTGCCGCCTGGGCCGGAGATCTGGAGCAGGCCCACGCTGCAGGCGTTTCATTCATTCGGAAGTGGTCTCAGTGCCCGGGAATTACGGGAGATATTGTTGTCACAAGCAATGGCGGATATCCTCTCGATCAGAATCTGTATCAGAGCCCGAAGGCGGTTGCGACTGCCGAGGCCTGTGCAGGGGACGATGGTGTAATCATTATGTGCTGCTCCTGCGCGGACGGAATGGGAGGCACCCATTTTGCGCAATTGATTAAGATGGGTACCGTTGACGAAATCGACGCATATCTGTCCAAGATTCCGCCGAAGGAGACGATACCGGAGCAGTGGTGCCCCCAGATTTATGCAAGAATTCTGAAAAAACACACCGTTATACTGGTTACAACCTATCTGGATCATGATGAGGTTCGCAAAGCAAACATGATTCCTGCGTCCTCTCCGGATGAAGCTTTGGAAATCGCATACGGCATTAAGGGCAGGGATGCGAAGGTCGTCGTGATACCGGATGGCGTGAGTGTTTTGGCAGTAAAGGAATAGGAGGTTCAAATGGAGAAACAGAAAGTAGCACTCCATGTAAACGACAAAGACAACGTTGCAACGATTTTTGCGAATGATGTTACGGATAAGTCCGAGGTTACGATCCTGGATAAATCCGGAAAGACCGAGACTGTAACCGTAAAGGGTGACGTCCCATACGGGCATAAAATCGCAGTGCGTCCCATTGCCAAGGGAGAGCTGATCATCAAATACGGCGAGGAAATCGGAATTGCCACCAGCGACATCGCCAAGGGTGAGTATGTACATATTCATAATCTGGACAGCCTTCGCGGCCGCGGTGACCTGTAAAGGGGGAAATTACATTGAATGATACATTCTTCGGCTATGTTCGACCGGATGGTCAGGTAGGCGCTCGAAACTTTGTCGCGGTGATCCCCAGTGTTACCTGTGCAAATGACGTTGCCCAGGCTATTTGCCGTCAGGTTCAGGGCTGTGTTGCGTATCTGCATCACCAGGGCTGCTGCCAGATGCCGCCGGATCTGGAGCGCGTTACCGATACCCTGATCAGCCTGGGAAAGAGCCCGAATGCGGGCGCTGTATTGATTGTCAGTTTGGGCTGTGAAGGCACCGACCATGAGCGGCTGTATAATGAGCTGAAAAAAACAGGAAAACGCATTGAGATTATTCATATTCAGGAGCTTGGCGGCGTGTCAAAGGCCATCCAGGTCGGCACGGATCTGGCACGCTCTATGGCAATTGAAATTTCCGGCATACAGCGTGAGCCAGTCGATATTTCCCGCGCTGTTATGGCCATCAAGTGCGGCGCATCGGATACAACCTCCGGCATGGCATCTAATTGTGTCATCGGCTATGTTGCGGACAAACTGGTGGATTTGGGCGCAACGGTTATTTTCGGTGAGACCACAGAATTCCTTGGCGGCGAGCATCTCCTGGCGCGGCGTGCGGTAGGCGGAGAAAATGGTCCGGTAGGGAAGAAAATTTACGAGATTGTAAATGCAATGGAGGCACGTGCAAAGGCAATCGGATGCGATATGCGCAAGGGACAGCCGACCCCTGGAAACATCGCCGGCGGGCTGAGCTCCATTGAGGAAAAGAGCCTGGGAGCGATCGTAAAGAGCGGTACCCGCCCGATTCAAGGTGTTCTGGATTATCCCCAGCATGCCTTTGGCTGCAAGGGTCTCTGGATCAAGGATACACCGGGCCGTGAACCGGAAATCCTGACCGGAATGGCTGCCACTGGCGCACAATTTATGATGTTCTCTACGGGGCGCGGTGCTCCCCAGGGATTCCCGAGCATGCCAGTCATTAAGATCTGCGGCAACCCCAATACGTATATCCGCATGGAGAACGATATGGATTTGAACGCAGGACTGATCATCACCGGTGAAAAGAGCATAGAGCAGGTAGGGGA
>CAVIFH010000406.1:0-2350 GCA_963641615.1 bacterium
GGTCAGCTGCTCATTCAGAGCTTTTGTGACGGTCTGACCGTCAATCAGGTCCTCGATTTCCATGCGCGTGGTGCTGTTTCTGGATTTATCGATCAGCTTGCGAACCATATCATTGCCGCTGGTATTCAGCCAGTAGGCCTTCGGCTCGGCCTGTGGATCACCCAGCAGCGTATAGCAGTGATTAATCACATCCCAAGGGCAGTACACATTCTGACCGCCGAATAGATAGCCGTCGTACCATTCATGCATCTCATCATAGTGGTCATCCAGCCCATAAGCTGCCAGCATCTCCCTGACCTCAGCATCCGTGAAGCCGAAATATTCATCAAACTTCAGATCCGAAATAGAATGAACAATAGGATTGTTCAGGCCTGTGAAGATGCTCTCCTTGGATACGCGCAGGCAGCCCGTCAATACCGCAAAGAACATGGAGCTGTTTGTCTTGAGCGCAGCATTAAACATGGCGCGGATCAGGTCGATCATCTGCGGATAATAGCCGTGGGCGTAGGCCTTATCAAGGGGAACATCATATTCATCAATCAGGATAATGACCTTCCGGCCATAGTGCTTTTCCAAAAGCCGGCTGAACAGCTTCAGGCTGTCCGCAATGTCTGCGTAAGCATCGTTTCCCTTCACAATGCGAAGATATGCATCCCGTTCGTTTTCATCTATCGCAGGACTGTCCCGCAGTACGTTCAGGCGGAAAGCCTCGTCACGTATCAGTCTTCTCAGCCGCTCATAGGCCACATCGAATGTCAGCCCGTCCACACCTTTGAGTGAAACAGAAATCACGGGGAATTTCCCCATATAGGTGTCGCAGAGCGTTTTCTCCCTGCTGATCGCCAGACCGTCAAAGGTGCTCTTATCGCCGCCGACCTCAAAGAAGCACTGCAGCATGCTCATATTGAGCGATTTTCCGAAACGGCGCGGACGCGTGAAGAGGTTTACAAGCCCCCAGTTATTCAGAAGATCGCAGATAAGTCCGGTTTTATCGACGTAATAAAAATCTTCCTTGCGCAGCTGCTCAAAATTTTCAATACCAACCGGCAATTTTTTCTTTTCCATACCGCACCGCCCTTCGCGCAACCATATGATTTTCCGTATCTATCTGCCTTTATTCTACAACAAATCCCGTCCTTCATCAAGCACTGAATTCAAGGAACGGAACATAATAGGGAGCGATTCCGCTATGGTAGCGGCAGGGATTCTCCAGGGGAGATGGGATCTATTTCCCCTGCAGCCACTGCGTCAGTGCCTGCTTCATGCGCCGGTCGATGTCTTCCCGGGTGGCTCTGCACTCCTTTGGGTGCTCTCTGGCGGAGCGGAAGGCCCGGCCGATCAGGAAATCCGGAGCAATGGGAATGATCTGCCTGAGCATCGACTCCGGGAAGGCATAGTGCGTGCCGTACTCATAGACGCAGGCATCATATTCGCAGCAGTGCCCGCGTTCTTTCAGCCGCTCATCCATGCGGCGAATATACCGCCCGGTAGGCCAGAGGCAGTCGTCATCACAGCCGATGAGCAGCAGCCGGCCGCGGATGTGCTCAACGGGTATCATCACCTCCGGCGTCAGGGGCGTCTTCGCCTCGGTGTCGTTGAATACCCTTCTTGCGGAGAGCATATTGCCGGATCCCTTTGTTTCCTCCTGCACCACATGCCAGTAATCCGGGTGCTGATAGGCATAGGGCACATAGGGCAGCGGCCTGCCCTGCAGCGTAAGCATGGACTCCCCTTCCATGGGCCACTCCCTGCAGCCGTCCCGCTTCCCCTGAGAAAAGCCCTGCAAAATGAAATCACAGGGAGCAACCGCAATGGTCAGAGTAAGCTCCGGGAAGCAGGCCGCCGCCATCAGGGTAGGAACGGTCGTAATGGACGCGCCCAGAATGCCGACTTTGTGAATCCCGGAATCCCTCATCTCCCGGATGGCGCTGCTTACCTTTTCAAGGGGAAAGCTGTGATATCCTGCGTCGCCCTCCTCCGGCCCAAGGCACAGAACATTCGTGCCCTGCTTTACAAACCACTTTGCGGCCCCCGCCGTCAGCGCATTGCTTCCGCCGCTGCCGAGCAGCAGAATGATCGCCGCGTCTGAGCCTTTGCAGCGGAAATAATTTTTTGAAGTGTCCATCTGTTTTGCCTCCGTTCATTTATGCGGCTGCTGTCATAGTTAGCATATGCTAATTCCCATATCAGGAAAAGGCCGCCCTTCGGCAGCCGACCGGCGCCGTCTGCAAAGCAGCGCTGAAAAGCAAATCACCCGAATCAATCTTCAAAAGAAGTCTGATCCGGATGATAACCTTTGGTGGGCGAGGCGGGACTTGAACCCGCACGTCCGCAGTGAACACTAGAACCT
>CAVIFH010000407.1:0-2342 GCA_963641615.1 bacterium
GATTATGCCGTTTGGTGGCATTATGGTCGCCATTCTGGTGGGCTGGAAAGCGTGGCCGGCTGTTTCAGCGAGGTTGATGCATTCTGATGGTACATATCCGGCATGGCTGCCGGTTTTCAAGGTTTTTTGCCGTTTCATCGCCCCCGTCCTGATTTTTATGATTCTGCTTCAGAATCTTTGAGAAACAATCAGACCGGAGCAGGGACCAACCGGTATCCGATACCTGCTTCGGTCATGGCAGTCAGTGGCCAGTACCGTACCGGCAAAACAACAAGTGGTGTGATCAGGAGGCGATGGAAGCCATTTTCATACCGAACGCTTTGATTTTCTTGCCGAGATATTCCGGCGTTGCCGATCATGGAACCGGCGTTGACATCCTCCCCTCGCTAAAGCAAGGGGATTCCTACTGAGTCAGAGCGCAAGCGCCCTGATCTCTTCGGTGGGTTCCTGCTGCTGGCGACCTGACTGCATCACTCACTTCACAGGCTAGCCGGGCGTGTCCCGCCCTTAGTATGTTTATCGCTCCGACTACATCGGCATTTTCCTCAAATCCACATGTTTCACACCGGAATCTGGCTTGCGTCTTCCGGTTGTCCGCTGAAACATGTCCGCAGCACGGACATGTCCTGCTCGTATTTTGCGGCGGTACTGCAATCAGTATCCCTCCACGCCATGCCAGCTTGTATTCCAGTTGCCGTCTGAACTCGTACCATCCCTGATCCAGGATGGATTTGTTCAGCCCTGATTTGGTTCTGACATTTTTTCCTGGTGATTCCCTTGTTCCTGATGCCGAACCGGACATGTTTCTGACCTGCAAGTCCTCAATACACACCATCGCGTGGTTTTGGCTGATGGTTGTGCTGATTTTATGCAGGTAGTCTTTCCTGATGTCGGCTATCCGGCTGTGGATTTTCTGGACTTTTAACCGGGCTTTCTGCCAGTTGCTGCTGAATTTCTCCTTTCGGCTCATCGCCTGCTGTGCCTTGCGCAATGCTTCCTGATGTCTCCTGAAACTGTTCAATGGCTCATGGTATGTGCCATCACTCAAGGTGGCAAAGCGGATGATGCCCATGTCTATACCGACTGCACTTTGCGCTGTCGGTATTGGCTCCTCTGTTTCATATTCTGTCTGGATGGAAATATACCATTTGCCCACTCGCTGGCTGACGGTGACATTCTTGATCTTGCCTGTGATGTCCCGGCTTTTCCGGTAGCGTATCCATCCTATCTTCGGCAGATATATCCTGCTGTTTCGCTCTTCCAGTTTGATGCCTTGCGGGTAGCGGATGCTGTCCCGGATACCCTTGCGCTTGAATCGGGGAAAGTCTGTTCTTTTGGCAAAGAAGTTCCTGTACGCCGATTCCAGGTCTTTCAGGCTCTGCTGGAGTATCTGGCTGTGACTCTCTTTCAACCACTCGAATTCACGTTTCCATTCCGGTAACAGATTGGCCAAACGGGTGTAACTGAATTTGACGGTATTATCCGATTCATACTGCGCTTTCTGATACGCTAGCGCACGATTGAATACGAAACGCGCACATCCGCAAAATTGCTTCATCTTGCGGATATGTTCTCCTCTTGGCATCAGCTCGTATCGGAACGCTTTCTTTATCTGCATGGTATGACGGACAATCACTCTTTTCCCATTCTATACTTGCCCTATGGAAAAACAAACTGAAATCCGTCACGGTAGACATGTCCTTTTTAATCTTCATGTCCATTTGGTCTTCGTCACCAAATACCGCCGAAGCGTCTTTGACAAAACTATCCTTGATGATTTGCAGCTCATTTTTTCTAACGTCTGCTCCGATTTCGAAGCTGAACTTGTCGAATTCGACGGCGAAGACGATCATGTTCATCTGCTTGTGACTTATCCACCAAAAGTCTCTATCTCCCGTCTGGTCAATAGTCTCAAGGGCGTTTCTTCAAGACTTATCCTCAAAAAACGCTATCCTTCCATTCAGAAAAAATTGTGGGGTACTTCCTTATGGTCTCCATCCTATTTCGCTGGTAGCTGCGGCGGCGCACCTATTTCTATCATCCAACAGTATATCGAACAACAGAATAATCCCCTTTAGGACAGCTTCGCTGTCCGCTCCTTATATCTCCGCCCTAAAGGGCGTAGTTTTACGGTGCTTTTTGATAATTCACCTCTGCAAAAAAGGCGCCCAGAAAAGGAGCGCCTTTAGTGCCTGAAAAACAGCCTGCGAGTTATTTGGCGTTCCAAAGCGCTACTGTGGTATCCAGCATACGACAGCTGAATCCCCACTCGTTGTCATACCAGGACAGGATTTTTACCAACGATCCATCGACAACCCGGGTCTGAGTGGCATCGAAAATAC
>CAVIFH010000408.1:0-2340 GCA_963641615.1 bacterium
CTGTAGTGGGTGGCCAGGGCTTTACCGGTGTCCTGGTGTCCTGGATGTCCAAGTTCAATCCCTTTATCATGGGGCTGTCCAGCTTTCTGATCGTTTTCCTGGAGAGGGGGGCTGGAGAGATCTCTACGAACTTCGGACTGAACCAGTCGTTCTCGGATATTTTGACCGGTATCATTCTGTTCTGCATCATAGGCTGCGAATTCTTTGCAACATATAAGCTGCAATTTCGCAAGAAGACAGAAGAGGAGGGTAAATAATTATGCTGAGCTTTTTGATTGCATTTATTCCCAGAGCGGTTGTGCAGGGAATTCCGCTTCTGTACGGATGCACCGGTGAGATTGTAACGGAGAAATCCGGCAATTTGAACCTGGGAATTCCTGGCGTTATGTATGTTGGCGGTATCTGTGGTGTCATCGGGTCATTCCTGTATGAGGCAGCGGTTGGATCAGCCAATATAAACCCGGCGCTGGCGATTCTGATTCCGCTGTTGTGTTGCCTTGTGGGATCGCTCCTGATGGGACTTCTGTATTGTTTTCTAACTGTCAATCTTCGGGCAAACCAAAATGTGACAGGTCTTGCCATGACCACCTTTGGTGTTGGTTTTGGAAATTTTTTCGGCGGATCCCTCATCAAGCTCGCAGGCAGTGATGTGCCTTCAATTGCGTTGTCGGCCACCAGTAACTATTTCCGCAAAAGTCTTCCGTTTGCAGGTGGCCTTGGATGGTTCGGCAAATTATTCCTATCCTATGGATTCCTCGCCTATCTCGCCGTTGTGATCGCACTGGTAGTATCTCATGTGCTGAACAGCACCCGTGTTGGACTCCATCTTCGTGCAGTCGGAGAAGACCCTGGCACGGCAGATGCAGCAGGCATTAATGTATCAATCTACAAATACGGTGCGACCTGTATCGGCTGTATGATTGCGGGATTGGGTGGTCTGTACTATGTTATGGACTACGCATGCGGTGTCTGGTCAAATGATGCCTTCGGTGACAGAGGCTGGCTTGCAATCGCACTTGTTATCTTCACGATGTGGAGACCGAAGCTCGCCATTCTCGACTCGTTCCTGTTCGGCGGATTGTACATCCTGTATTTGTACCTGCCGACCGGAATGGATCACATGGAATACCAGGAAATCTACAAGATGATTCCGTATATTGTAACGTTGCTCGTGCTGGTTATCTCCAGTATGCGCAACAAACGCGAAAACCAGCCGCCGGAAAGCTTGGGAACGGCTTATTTCCGCGAAGAGAGATAAACAAGTCCGGTATCAGTCGTCTCTTGCTCGCCAAATTTGGCGTATTCAGCGCGGATGTGTTGTGAAATGCGTCAAACAAAGAAACGGTTGCTTAAACTTGTACTTCGGCTGAAGCTGTGTTATACTCCTGCCGAAAAATTGAATAGGACAACAGGTGCTTCTCGGGAACAGTTACCGTAATCTGATGCTGTACGGTTCCTGGAAGAAGGCAAAAGGGAAGCAGGTGAAAATCCTGCACGATCTCGTCACTGTGATAAGGGAGTCTGCTGCAAATGCGTCACTGGGCATTGCTTGGGAAGACAGCAGCAGATGCGGATCTTTGAGCCAGGAAACCTGCCTGCTGTCCGGTACGGGAGTCAGACTCCGGACCACGAGGAATTGGTTGTACCGAAGATACCTGTTGAAAAATGGCGGGATTCTTTGCGATACAGTTCTGTATGCAAAAGAATTCCGCCTTTGTTATTCGTTCCCATGCGAATGGCTGTGTTTTTTACAGGCACTTTTGCAGTACCCTTCTGCTCCGGAATCTTTATTACCGGAAGCCTGGTGAATCGCTGTATGTATTACCGCGATTCCATGAGCTTTCCAGAAAGGATGCAAAATAAAATGAGAAGATTTGCGAACAAGAATGCGGCAGCCGTAGTGGCTGCACTGACACTGTCCGCCGGACTGTTGGCCGGCTGTGGAAGCAATTCCGGAACAGGAAGCAGTACGGAGACCACTGCAGCAAGTACTGCTGCTGAGACAACCGCAGCTGCTGAAACAGAAGCCGCAGAGGAAGGAGATGCCGACGAAATGGCCGCGAAGAGTTGTGCCGATCTGATTGATGCCATCTATGTGCAGGAGCGTACAGATGATACCGATGCCCAGTGTGAGGCCGCAAAGGCTGCCTGGGATGCACTGACCGATACTCAGAAGGAGCTGGTAGAAGGCGAAAATGCTGACCCGGACTATTTCGGCCGTGATACCGGCGATGCAAGCCTTGATGACGCCCGCAATGCCGATGATATCGGCGACAATGAGCTTCTTGTCGTAAGCTTCGGTACCTCCTTCAACAACAGCCGTGTGGCAGACATTAAGGG
>CAVIFH010000409.1:0-2338 GCA_963641615.1 bacterium
ATTTTTTCCACAATTCTTCACCACAGCTCCTCCACCGTAAGCGCTTAATAACCGCACGGGATAAAAGACAGCCGAGGAATCTCGTTAGAGATCCCTCGGTGCATTGATGTTTGTTTTCAGCTCCGTGCAGGCAGCCTGCATGGTCTTGGACCACGGGAGAAACTGCATCAGATCCTCCTGGCTCGGAGTCTTGCCCAAATAGGGCAGTTCTGTCAAAAGCAGTTTCAGATAACGATACGGTTCCAGTCCGTTCGCCTTGGCAGTCTCTACCACTGTGTAAACAATGGCACTGGCGTCTGCCCCCTTCGGCGTATCACAGAACAGCCAGTTTTTTCGCCCTACGGTGAACGGGCGGATCGCATTCTCTGCGTAATTGTTGGAAATATCTACCTCGCCATGCTCCAGAAAGGAATTCAGGTATTCCTTCTGATTCCTGGCGTAGGTCACAGCTTCCGCCAGCTTGCTGCCCGGTGTTGGCTCCAGCGTATTTACCCACCACCAATAAGCCTCAAGCAGAGGCTCCGCCTCCACCTGACGCGCTGTCTTTCGCACCGAACTGCTCAAATGCGCATATTTTCGCTCTGCGGCGAAGAGCTTGCTGCAATAGTCATAGCCTACTGCTGCCTTGGAATTCTCCTTTGTCGCACCGGGCGGCATGGCTTCCCGCCATTTGCGCCGCATATGCGCCCAACACCCGCATCTTGTAACGCCCTCCACCTGATTGTATCCGGCATAGCCATCTGTCACAAGACAGCCATGGAACCCCTTCAGGAAGGCTGCTGCGTGCTTGCCGCTGCGGTTGGGCTGATACTCAAAGTACCGCACCGACTGACCGCTCCGCTCGCTGCCGGCATAGACCCACATCCGCGATTCTGAGACCGCTGCCTTTCCATCCTCCTTCAGGACCTGAACAACGGTCTCATCCGCATAAATGGTACTGCTGCCGAGCAATTCCTTCTTCAGCGTGCGGTATAGCGGCTTCAGCCAAGTCTGTGCCGTCCGAATGACCCAGTTGGCCATGGTGGCGCGGGACAGCGCAACTCCTTCGCGCGCCCAGATCTTTTCCTGGCGCGCCAGCGGCAGACCGTCCACATACTTCCGCACCATAATATCCGCTACTGTGCTGGCCGATGCCAGACTGTGCTTGAGCAGGAAGGGCGGCGTTACCGTGGTTACCAAATGGGCATACCCCGTCTTTTCCTCACAGGGCTTACAGGCATAGGTCACCGCATAATACTCCAAAAGACTGCACTGACGCGGAATGACCTCCAGACGTCTGGATACCAGCTTTTTCCCGATCATGGCCATTTTACTGCCGCATACATCACAAATGAGTTCTTCCTCCGGCAGGGTGATAAGGATCTCCTTTACCGGAAGACCGGCAGCCAGCTCGTCCATCGTCCGCTTCGGCTTGCGGGTATGTGCCGGCACGAGGATCGTTTCTTCCGTAGGCTCCGGCGCCTTTGGATCCTGCTCCGCTTCTGCTTCATTGAAAATACCAACCTGATTCGGCATGACATAGTCCTGCTTCTCGCTGGACGAACCGAAGCGGGCACGCTGCGCGTTGAGCAGGAGTTCATTCATTCGCTCGAGCTTCTGGCGCAGATCCCTGTTTTCCTTTTTCAGTGCATCGTTCTCTGCCTGCAGCTGCGAAAAAGCGGCAGTGTTATTGGCTGCAGAAGGATTTGTTCTGCCCATTTAACACCACCGCCTTTTCTCTCATTTCTTGGCTATATTGTACCATAAAATGAGCTTAAAGTACAGCACTTTCTCTAAAATAGATCTTGTTTTTTACACTTTTGGATGGCCTTCGGCTGCTCCGGCTTCAGCCCCTCCATGAGCCACCGAAAGCTTCGCTTATCCAACAACCGAAGCTCCTGCTCCGATCTTGGCCACTGAAACGCACCATTGTTTAACCGCTTGTAGAGCAGTACATACCCATCCCCTGAGAAATACAGCGCTTTGATCCGGTCTGTCCGCCGCCCGCAAAACAGAAACAGGCTGTCCTCACACAGTGACGCCCCGAATTGCTGTGACACGATGGCGGCAAGACCGTCTATGCCCCGGCGCATATCCGTATAGCCGCAAGCCACATAGTATTTCTCTACCCGACTCAGGTCTATCATGTTTGCTGCAGCGAACGCAGGACTGCGGCGACTGCATCTATGTCCACATGTCCCGGCAGTACCATGCTGGCTCCATGATACTCTATCCGCAGTTCATCCGGCTTCTCACGATCTTCTAACGCCACACGCTGCGGGATCCCGCGTTCCATTGCGGACTCGCGCAGTTTTTTCAGCCAATAGTAATAGCTCTTTTCGCTGATCCCTTGCTGCGC
>CAVIFH010000410.1:0-2338 GCA_963641615.1 bacterium
TCTGTATAGTAGACATTCAGATATGTCGCCAGCACCGCGTTCAGGAGCAGTGCCCCCGCAGGTCCGAGAAGATAGCCCAACCATTTTTCGGCGGGCTTCACATCGTCAGTGTAAATTCTGCTGTGAAATATTTTGCGTTCAACAAGCTTTTGCCTTGCCATTGCCGTTTCCTCCTGCATTTTTTACAAAAACGCCGAAGATTTATACTCTGCGGCAGTTTTCTTTTGTAAGTATATCACAGCCGTTTTTTAAAAGCTTGCTTATTTGTAATCATGTTGATATAATTGTATTAGATTTGGAGGAAGGCAAATGGAAAACATCGATTTACAGTATTTGTGTACGACAATCGGAAATCTGGCGGGAATCCCGATTCGCATTTTTGAGGACGGAGTGCAGACATTTTACTATTCCGTCGTGTATCTGCCAAAGGACCCCATGGCGCTCTGCCGCGATGATGTTTTCGCTATTACGGACCATGTGGGCTACTGCGTCGCGCCGCAGTTTCACTACTACGGGGTCGTCAACAGCGGTCGCATAAAAATTGTCATAGGTCCCACGCGCCAGATTACGGAAACAGAGCAGGAGCTTCGGGAGCTTGCCTTTCAACTGAATTTATCGGGAGATGAGGCGGACGCCATGATATCAGGCGTGCGAAACATTGTCCGCATGCCGATGGAAAGCATCCTTCAGATGCTTTCCACAATGAACTATGTGCTCAACGGCGAGAAGCTGGAGCTTAGAGATATCAGCATTCATGAGCATGAGCAGGTGGAGCTTGTTCGACTACAAGAGCGCCGGCATGTGCAGGATAAGCTTTCGGAAAAATTATTCGAGCCGCCGACGGAGCACAACACCTATGATATTGAACAGTTGCTTTTGCGCATGGTGCGCAAGGGAGACACCGCGGCGCTGCGGGAGTGGCTTGCGGCGGCTCCCGCCATTCGCGGAGGCGTTGTGGCGAGGGAGCCTCTGCGTCAGAGAAAAAATCTCTTTATCGTCACGGCAACGCTCACATCGCGCGCCGCAATTCAGGGCGGTATGCAGGTAGACGACGCCTTCACTCTCAGCGATTCTTACATTCAGCAGTGTGAGCTGCTGACCACGCCCGAGCGAATCGCCAACCTGCAGTATCGTATGCTTCTGGATTATACCGAGCGCGTAGAGAGGCTTCGCCGCGGGAAAACGCCCTCTAAATTGGCGGTGGATGTTGCCAATTATGTTCAGCATCATCTTTCCGACGCCATCAAGACAGAGGATATAGCCAGGGCATTGTATATAAGCCGCCCGTATCTGTCGAAGAAATTCAAAGAGGATACGGGGGAAAATATCACAGAGTTCATTCTGAAAGAAAAAACGGAGGAAGCAAAACGCCTCCTCCGTTATTCGGACAAATCTCTGACCGCAATCGGGTCTTACCTCGGTTTTTCCTCCGCCAGCCACTTCTCTCGTGTTTTCAGGACATATGTCGGCAGTACACCGAGAGAGTATCGGGAAAAGCACCAGTAACATTGATAAGCAGATCATCCTATCGCAAATTGCACTTAGGAATATATATTGATTATTCGTGACGAATAGTATATATTATTTATGAGGTGATACACTATGGAAACCCGAACCGCGAATCTGATTGTCGGCACCTCCGGCGGCACAGCCGGAGGGAAAGCTGTAAACTATAAGCTTGCTCTCCCCTCCGCCTGGGTAAAAGAAATTGGCCTTACACCGGAGCAGCGGCAGGTGGAGCTTTGTTTCGACGGCACTTCCATCGTCATTACCAGGAAGCTGTCCTTCGAAGAATTTCTGAAAGCCAGCCGTCAGGCCGGGCATAAAACGCTGCTGCTCTCCTGCCATTCCGGAGATACTCTCTGTGCCCAAATTGCTGCTGACGAAACGTCTAAAAAAATATGCCTGAAAAATCTCGCTGCGGATTATCTGAAGCTTCCCTTTGGGAATAACATGGATCCGAGTTGGGCTGATTTCGAGCACTTTTTGGAAAGCCGCTGCATTCCAAAAACCAGAGCCGGGCTGCAGGATTATCTGGAAGCGATCGGAGCAAGCAGCTATGATCCTCTGGAAATCATCCGAAAGACTCATGGCCGCATGGCAGAGGACGATCTGTGGCTGAATGTGGAGGAAGGAAAATGACAGTTCAATTGGTATCCAATCAAAAAATTGCGGAAACCTCCTCCAAGGGTAATCAGGAAAAATGGCAGGACGGCGGCATCTGGTACAAGCTGGATCAGTTTGGCTATGAAGCGCTGGCAGAGGTGTTTACCTCCCAATTGCTGGAATACAGCAACATCGAAGCAGATTTCCCATTTACCTTTGTACGTTACCGAAT
>CAVIFH010000411.1:0-2335 GCA_963641615.1 bacterium
CAATAGTGCATGATCTATGACATACTCAGGCAGTATCGATATTCCGCCGCCTTTTCCCTGCATGGCATAAATCGGAATACCCGCAGCGCTGATTGCATCCAAATCTCTATATATCGTCCGTGTAGAAACTTCAAATTTATCCGCCAACTCGGGAGCTGTGCATTTACCCTTATCCAACAAGTAGTACACAATTCGGAACAATCTGCTATCTTGCAACAAAATCACCTCTGCTTATATTATACTTCCAAAACAAGACAAGTAAATGTCAAGTTTTAACTGATGTGAAGATAAAATACTACATAAACATAAAAATGAGTTTTGATTTCATAATCAGACCTGAAACATAAAATAAAATATGGACGATATGAAAATCTACCAAGACGAAAGACCGCTTGACTTCCACACATTATCCCCGTGACATTATCATTTGTATTATATTACTCGATTACAAGCAATATCCATTTTGTTGCTGAAACAGTTGCAAGTACAATTGGCGCAGATACAGTAACAAATGGTGACGGTATTCCATATGGACTTAGCGTTTCACCGTGCATCATGACTGCGATGCGTAATCTGGTACAACTTTGGCAAGCAATGCAATCCTGTACAGGATTGCTCAAAAACGAAAATTTCCACCCGAAGGCGGAACTTCTCGTTTTGCTTGTTGAGGAGATTTCCCCAAACCCCAAATGATCGAAAACTCAGTTTTCGGCGGCACGTTGGAAACGCTTATTACTGCTAAAAGTAACACCAAGTAGCCAATGTGTATTTTCACTATTGTGATGTTAATCCGATGTTGACTTGACACCGTTTCTGAATTATACTGGATGCAGTAAAATCATCGGAGGAATGCGGGTATGGACATCATCGCAAAGCGACTTCGCGGTCTGCGTGAGCAGGGAGGATATTCTCAACAACGCCTTTCTAAGACTTTGAATATTCCGCAGTCCAGCCTGTTTCGCTATGAAAGTGGAGAAACCGAGCCATCTACAAGCGCACTTTTGAAGTATGCGAATTTCTTTCAGGTTTCGCTGGATTACATTTTCGGCAGAACGGACGATACCCGTGGAATTGCTTTTTCGTATCGGCCAAAGGGCAACGCTTCCGACCCTGAAACAGAACAGTTTATCGAAATGTGTTTTGACCCCAAATCACCTATGAACGCAAGGCTGAAAAACGCACTGAAGCAGATGATGCAGGAGGCGAAAGAATGAGCAAGCCGAAAAAAACATCATTGATCACTGTGCAGGAAACTCCTGTAACTGTCATGAGCATAGACCAGCGGGATTACATCAGCCTTACGGATATGGCAAAGGCGCGCACAGATGCAGGCCGAGCAGCAGACGTTATCAAAAATTGGCTGCGTGCCCGTGCTACATTGGAATTTCTCGGTACCTGGGAAATTCTCTACAACCCGGATTTTAAAGTGGTCGAATTCGACCACTTTAAGAGTGAGGCCGGTTTGCATACATTCACACTGAGCGCAAAAGAGTGGATTGAGAAAACGAATGCCATCGGAATTTATGTGCAAGCCGGACGGTATGGCGGAACCTACGCACATAAGGATATTGCTTTTGAGTTTGGTTCGGCAATCAGCCCTATATTCAAGCTCTATCTTCTTAAAGAATACCAACGGCTCAAGGACGAGGAAAACGATAGGCTCAAGCTGGAGTGGAGCGCAAAGCGATTTTTGTCAAAAAACAATTATCTTATTCAGACCGATGCGGTTAAAAACTATGTTCTGCCGCAGAGCAATTATACAAAATCCAATGAATGGCTTGCTTATGCCGATGAAGCAGATTTGCTCAACGTTGCGCTGTTCGGCTGTACGGCAAAGGAATGGCGGGAGGCCAACCCAGAGCTTGCGAGAAGCAGCAATATCCGCGATTATGCCTCAATTCCGGAATTGACCGTATTGTCGAATCTTGAAACGCATAACACTGAGCTGATCAAGCAGGGTGTGGGCAAGACAGAACGTTTTAACCAGCTTCGAGAAATCGCACAATACCAGCTTCGGGTTCTCGCGGAAGCCGAGAGAATCAAAGAATTGCCTGAAAGCGGTGATACAGAATGAAAGCCGTCATCTACGCCCGTTATTCCTCAGACAGCCAGCGCGAGGAATCCATCGAAGGTCAGATCCGCGAATGCACGGAGTATGCCGAAAAGAACGGAATCACGATTCTTCGCAGCTATATCGACAGGGCAATGTCTGCACGAACTGCCGACCGACCGGAATTTCAAAACATGATAAAGGACAGCGAACATAAACTGTTCGACCTTGTGCTGATATGGAAGCTTGACCGCTTTTCCCGTGACCGATACGACAGTGCCCACT
>CAVIFH010000412.1:0-2327 GCA_963641615.1 bacterium
GTGGGAAGATATAACCGTCATGTGTACCTCTAATCTACATAGCCGTCTGCTTCACCGCAGGCGGCTAAATTTATGCAAAGGAGGAAACCCATATGGCGAATTGCAAAGTGATCGCGGTGACGAACCAGAAGGGCGGTGTGGGCAAGACCACGACCACCGCCAACCTCGGCATCGGGCTTTCCCAGCAAAACAAGCGGGTGCTGCTCATTGACGCAGACGCAAAAGGCTCTTTGGCTCTCTCCCTCGGCTACCCGAAGCCGGATGAGCTGCCCGTTACGCCGGCAGACATCATGCAGAATGTGATCGACGATACCCCTATCCCGGACGGCTGCGGTATTCTGCATCACGGTGAGGGCGTTGACCTGCTTCCGGCAAACATCGAGCTGTCCGGCATGGAAATTCGGCTGATCAACGCCATGAGCCGGGAAAGCGTGCTGCGGACATATATCAATGCGGTCAAGCCTCATTACGACTATATCCTCATTGACTGTATGCCGTCGCTTGGTATGATGCCGATCAACTCATTGGCCGCAGCGGACAGCGTGATCATCCCGTCCCAGCCGTCGTTTCTCTCGGCCAAGGGTCTGGACCTGTTGATGCAGTCCATCGCAAAGGTCAAGAGGCAAATCAACCCGAAGCTGAAAATCGACGGCATCCTGTTCACGATGGTGGACAGTCGCACCAACGAGGCCAAGGAGATCATTGCATCTCTGCGTGACCACTACGGTGAAAAGATCCGGGTGTTCGGGACGGAGATTCCCTTTTCCGTCCGGGCCGCAGAAACCAGCGGCCGGGGCAAGAGCATCTTTGCCCACGACAAGAACGGCAAGGTCGCCGCCGCATACCGCTCGCTGACAAAGGAGGTGTTGGAGCTTGAGCGCAAAACCGAGAGATTTAGGGATGACGCCGCTCGATGACCTATTCTCCACCGACGAGAGCCGTGCCGAAGCGCAGCTTGAAAAGGTCGTTACGCTGAACCCCACCGACATCTCGGACTTTCCCAACCATCCGTTCAAGGTCAAGCAGGACGAGGCTATGGCGGAGATGGTAGACAGCGTAAAGCAGTACGGCGTGCTGGTGCCCGCCCTTGTCCGCCCTAAAGCGGACGGCGGCTATGAGATGGTCGCCGGTCATAGGCGAAAGTGTGCGGCAACGCTGGCGGTGATCACCGAGATGCCCTGCATTGTCCGGAACCTCACCGATGATGAAGCGACGATCATCATGGTGGACAGCAATTTGCAGCGAGAAACGATCTTGCCGTCCGAAAAGGCATTCGCCTACAAGATGAAGCTGGAAGCCATGAAACGGCAAGGGCAAAGATCAGATTTAACTTCGCGCCCAGTGGACACGAAGTCAAGATCGGACGAACAATTAGCAAAGGACTCGCCTGACAGTGCCCGACAAATTCAGCGGTATATCCGTCTGACCAAGCTGATCCCATCGGTGCTTGACATGGTGGACAGCGGCAAGATCGAGGGCTTCTCGTTCCGAGTGACCGGTCCGAACGGATATGTCGGTGTGTTCACCACCGACAAAAACGGCGAGATCATCATTGATGATCTCCGCATCGGTGAGTATGTGGTGTCCGAGGTGTCGGACGGCGCATCTTCCGCCTATGTGCTGCCCGCCGACAAAACGGCATCCATGTTTGAAGGTGCGGTGACGAAAGTGGAGATGCACAATGAACTTCGTGACACGCCGAAAACCGGGGAAGACAGCAATCCCGACCTCTGGCTTGCCCTGCTCGGCGTTTCCGCCGCAGGCGCTGCCACGCTGGGCGTAGTCGGATTCAGAAAACGCAGAAAGGAGGACGCAGAGTAATGGAACTGAAAACCATGGAGAAGTATGAAAAGCGCGAAGATAAGCTCGCTGTATGGGAGAACGAAGGTATCTCAAAAGAATCTTTGGACAAATATCAAGTGTATTATGATAGCTTCTCGGATAGGCTTGTTTACCCGATACGAAATATCTCTGGAAGGATTGTAAATATCGGTGGAAGAACGCTTGACCCGGAATGGAAAGAAAAGAAATTGCGGAAATATACCTACTTTTCGGGGTGGGGAGAGATGGATGTAATCTATGGTCTTTTTGAAAACATGGATGCCATTCTTTCTGCACACGAAGTTATGCTTGAAACCGACCATTTTACAACATCTAAAAAGGTTTTTGTAAAATCAAAATTAAGATGTATTCATGCAAGTGGTGGTAAAGTTTACGAAGGCGACCCTTACTATGATAACTGGTTATTTGAAAACGGTTGGCACAGTGGACAAGGTACAACCTCTGATAACTATGGTAATTCAGGTAGAAATGTTGATTTCTTGTTT
>CAVIFH010000413.1:0-2320 GCA_963641615.1 bacterium
ATAGGGAACAATATAAGGAGAGAGAATAGACAGTACCACCATAGCGCAAATGGTGATTACGCTGGCCAGCGCCAGAGGATTCTGACAGATCTTTTGCCATACATATTTGGCGGAACCGGGACGGGCCAGCTTACGAGGTGCCTTTTCCTTTTTGGTCTTAGCCATTTGCCGTTCCCTCCTTTTTTACGCGTTTCTTGCTCTGACCTTCATACTGTGCCTTGATGCGTGGATCCACATAAGCGTAAATCAGGTCCACCAGCAGCATGACAATGCTGAAGGTAAATGCAATATACAGAACGCTGCCCTGTACTGCAGTATAGTCGCGATTATTAATGCCGTCGATCAGATAATTGCCGATACCGGCAATTCCAAAGACTGTTTCGATGACCACGGTTCCACCCAGCTGACCGCCGAACCGTCCACCGCAGATCGTGATAATGGGGATCAGGGCGTTAGGCAATGCGTGATGCCAAATGACGTTCCGTTCAGCCACACCCTTTGCGCGGGCAGTGGTCACATAATCCGCACGGATAACCTCCAGCATGCTGGAACGTGTCAATCGGGCGATACCGGCGATACCGCCAAGCGCGTTGGCCACGATTGGGAGAATGTAATATACCCAACCCTTGTCACCGCTGGATGGCAGCCAGTGCAGCTTCAGAGCAAACAGCAGCACAAGCATCAAAGCCAGCCAGAAATTTGGCATGGAAACGCCGATCATAGAGACAAACATGCTGATTCTGTCTCCGGCACCATTCGCATGGATTGCGGCGCTGATGCCAAGCGGGATTCCGATAATCGTAGACAAAAGTATGCTGCCGGCCGCCAGTGCCAGAGTCTTTGGAAAGCGCTTCATCAGCTCTGCGGCCACGCTGGTCCCTTGGATATAGGAATTGCCAAAGCTCCGGTTGACAACGATTTCTTTCAGAAAGTTAAAAAGTCGGATGATGTAGGGATCGTTTAAACCCAGCTGTTCCCGCAGCGCCTCAACCTGCATTTCCGTAGCAGAAGCGCCCAAAATGATTTCGCAGGGATCACCGGGGCAGAAATACATCATGGTAAAAATCAAAATTGCGACACCCAGCAGGATGGGAATCATCAGAAGGATGCGCTTTAATACATATTTCCCCATTTTTCTCTCCTTGAAAATTTGCTGCGCCCATGTGCCCCTGTCACGGCACATGGGCGCGGTTTTAACGCTAACAGCGGATCAGTTGCCAACGGATACGAAATTCGAATTGGGGATGATGGTACTTGCAGTCACATTGCCAAAACCATCTTGGCACATGGTCAGGCCCTCCCGTGCAACATAGTAGCTGTAATTCCAGAACATACCCACAGCATATGCCTGATCGCGCAGGTAGTTGTGGAATGCCCTCAGATCGTCGTCTGTGGAGTGCTCCGCATCGGCAGCTGCCTCCAGCAGTGTCTGAAGCTGCTCATCGTGGGTAAAGCAGGCGGAACCGTTAGTGAAGGAATTGGTATCAAATACATTCTGCCATACGGTAGTAACAAAATCTGTTGTAGCCTTGGAATCCACGATCATGTCCCACTTGGTGTCGTCATACTTGTAGCTGTTAAAGAGCGCCTGGTCCACAGGGTTCAGCTCTACGGTAATGCCGATTTCCGCAAGATAGCTCTGCAGCACAGTTAAACCAGCCGTCGCCGTGGTGCTGTTCTGGTACATCAGCGAAACGGTAATGCCGCCGTCAGGATAACCGGCCTGGGCCATCAGTTCCTTGGCCTTATCCACATTGTAGTCGTAGTAGTCCTCCTGGTTCCATTCATCCAGATAATCGCTGGCAACGTCCGGTGCAAAATCATGGCAGGCCTGACCATTGGTGGGCGTGTTGCCATAGCCCAGACGTACACCATTAAAGTCAATGGCATACAGCACTGCCTGGCGCAGTTCCTTGTTGTCAGCAAAAACGCTGTTGTCGTTATTGAACATAAGCACGTTCATTCGCCCGTTTTCGTCAGGGTAGACGCTCCAGCCATCGACGGATGTACCATCGTCGTTGAGGAAGGTGCTGATTTCTGCAGCAGGTACATTCTGGCAAACATCTGCCTCTCCATTTTCCAACGCAATGACACGCATGCTGGATTCTTTCAAAACATTGATGGTAATGGTGTTATAGTACTGCGAATCGTAATAGCTGCGCAAAGAAGCATCCGTCTGCCAATAGTCGGGATTGCGCTCCAGCGTGGTGTGGGAACCGGAAGTGAGCTCCTTAATGACATAAGCGCCGGTACATGCAGGATTGGATGACTTATCTGCGTCAGAGGCAGCCGAGAACCATGCCTTGCTGATGATGGGAAC
>CAVIFH010000414.1:0-2311 GCA_963641615.1 bacterium
GTGGATTTTTCCAAGCTGGATAAAGGTGCTCCCTTTATCCAGCTTGGAAAAATCCACAAATCGTGCGGCATCAATTGCCCTGGTATAGCAAAATTGGCTTCCAAACCTTCCTGCAAATCTGCGAAATGCTGGAATTGCCGCCTGCGCCGCAACATATGAATCTCCACATCCGGTAATAATCACACGACGAATTTTACATAATACTTCATCTGGGATAGCCTGAGATAGTCCGAGAAGAGCTCCATTAACCTGAGGCAGCGCCATATCCGGAAGGCTCAAGCATTGACGGCTCAGTGGGTTGTCAAGTAACATTTTATCCATACAATTTTGCCTCCAGTCTTTCTTTAGTCTTCATAAACGGCAACATAAAAGCTTCTCGGCCGTGGTCCATCAAACTCAGCAAATGTAACTGCCTGATTCTCACCAAGAATCACTTTTCCATTATGCACGGGCAGAGAAATTTGTGACCCCGTCAGTGCCGTTTTTACATGTCCGCCTGCATCCGAAGCTGTTTCCCTATGCTTGAAATCGACGCGTGTGGGAACCATACGCTCAATATTAGCCATTACATCCTTTGATTGAGATTCTTCCTTCGGCGCCAGCAACAGGCCCGCTGTGGAATGCAACATGGCTATATGACAAATTCCGTTTTGTACACTGCTCTTTGCTACAATCTCCTCAACAGATGATGTTAAGTCATGCATTCCCATGTAAACAGTCTGAATGTTTCGCTTCTCTAGGTAATGTGGCTTTTCAATAAATTCCGCATAAAATTCGCGTGGCCTCGGGCCATCAAATTCTACAAACACCAATCCTTGCGATGACCCCAGAATCAGCTTACCTTCGTGGATAATCAGCATTACAGATGTCCCCATTAATGCTGACTTCACATGACCCGACGCATCATATGGCGAATCCTGATGCTTGTAGCTTACGCGCGTTGGTATATTTCTGTCAATTTCATCCATGAGGTCAGCAAGTCCTCGCGGATCCCAAAACGATGTAATAGCCAATCCCGCCGTTGTATGCGGGACAGAGACAACACACAAACCTTCTTTTACCCCACTCTGGGCAAGAAGCTCATTTACGTCCGCCGTAATGGATGTACAGGAACGGAATGCCGTCGTCAGACTTTTTTTATAAAACATGTTCAGCCCTCCTATCAATCATAAACTTCGACTTTGCTCGTGCTCAGCGTCATACAGCCTCGATTGGCAAAGTCGCTATTAGGATCCGGTGTTCCATCGGCTAAACGGGCAAGGCGGAAGAATGGTTCTTGCTGCAACTGTGCTATATACCCTGCTAACAGAGATGCAGGGATATAATCCGTCAAGGGCATTAACCATTCGTAACTCTTCGGTGCCTCTGGCACTACGCATACCATTTCAGCATTTGGGAAATCTTCAGCCACACCATTTGTAACAACCAAGACCGGCCTGCCAATTGCAGCAGCTGAGGCTGCTGTCTCCTTCTCTCTTCCGTACGCTGGAGAATTCTTGTCAGCAATAATTACCGTTCCAATTGTTGTCGGTTCTCTCAGAAAGTAATTGATGTGGCACCAGTCTTCACTGTCATCTGTGGAAACAGTGCACCCATTTGCCTCCAAAAATTTAGCCGCACTGAAAAATGCTGATCCGAATTCCACTCCATCACCAATAAAATCAAATCGTGTAAATTCTTTCCAGCGCTGTGCAAGAGCAAACATTTGATTATCTATGTCGTCCAATCTCTGCATAAACTCATACACATGTGTGCTGATTGCTTTTTTGAACTCTTCCGGTGCCGTAGGCGGCAATGTTCCCCGCACATGGCCAAGCCGATTTGCGAACGCAATCAGCCCTATTAAAGACGCAAAATAGGAGCGCAAACCTGGTCCTTTGTCTGGAAATGAAGGCGTCCCCATGTAGAAAACACGCTTAGCTATCTTTGCTGCCCTAGAATCAGGATTATTGGTCATCAGAATTGAAAACGCCCCCACCTTGTTGGCTTTTTCTAGGACCTCGCAAATTCGCGCAGTCCCACCGCCTGCGCTTATTGCTATCACCAGTGGGCTGTTCGGTTCGCCAATGCCAATCTGTGATTTAGGCATAAATCTTGTAAAGTCAATTGCGCGCATTGCCTGTACGCCAAAGCAATCACAGTATTTTTCAACAACCGGTGCCATCGCAACCGCAGCGGCATAGGAATCACCGCACCCTGTAATAATAATTTTTCTGGCATCAAATATCTCTGACATTGTCATTAAATCCTTCAGAGATTTTCCAAAGCATGCGTCCAGCTGCACCTTAGTAAGGCCTGACAGGTCAAAGAC
>CAVIFH010000415.1:0-2307 GCA_963641615.1 bacterium
CATAATAAGCTTGTAGGCGATGTATTGATCCTCATTGGAGGCAAACCGTTTTCCATCATAGTAATTCAGCTTTTCGAAAACACTCCGGTTAATTGCAGAAGACGCATCTGAAAAGAAGAAGGTGTTGAGCCCCAGACGGCCAATGTCAGCTTTTGTCTTGATGAAGGACTGGCTGCCATAGTTCTTTTCCCGGGTGTATTTCTCAATATTGTTCTTTTCCGAAAGCTGCCGGGAATAGGCCGCCTCGCAGTTTCCGGCAGCAATATCCTTCGTCAGATTGAAGAGCCAATCGGTCCGCTGAATTTTCACATCC
This sequence comes from bacterium, assembly GCA_963641615.1. Classification (GTDB taxonomy): domain Bacteria; phylum Bacillota; class Clostridia; order Oscillospirales; family Oscillospiraceae; genus Faecousia. The sequence goes on from CAVIFH010000415.1 coordinate 314, forward strand.
TGGGAGATGAAAACAATAATGTCTCCGTGGCACTGCTTCGCCATGAGTTCTCTTGTTGCGGAATGGGAAAAGTCCTTCGGCTCAATCAATGTGTATTCCGCACCCAGCTCCTGCAGCACTTGTTCTGTGCCGTCACTGCTTCTGGTCAAAGCATATTTAATAGAGTTGATTTTCACATTCTCCTGCATAAGAATGGACTGATGCAGGGTCTTTAGATATGGCTCTGCATTGTATAAAGGGCAGATAACGTCAATATTCATTATTTTGCTCCATCTTTCCTAAGCAGCACACCAACCGTTTTTACCACGCACCGCGCATCCAGCCACATAGAGCAATGCTCCACATAGTAATATTCCAGCTTCAGCCGCTCGCTGTAGGTAGTATTGCTTCGGCCATTGCAGCCCCACCAGCCGGTGATGCCGGGCTTGACGCGGTTATAAAGCGGCTGACCATCGTGCTGCTCCAACTCACCAACAACCAAAGGTCGCGGCCCAACGACGGACATATCCCCTTTCAGGACGTTAATAAACTGCGGGACTTCATCCAGGCTTGTCTTTCTCAAAAACCCGCCCATCTTCGTAATACGGGGATCATGCTCCAATTTTTGATTCTCTTTCCACTCTCTGGCATAGTCAGGGTCCTTCAGGAGCTCTTCCAGCATCTCCTCTGCATTGGCAACCATTGACCGGAATTTAATCAGCTGGAATGTCTTCCCATTTAACCCCACTCGGGTCTGTGTATAGAAAATTGACGTCTTGTCGCCGTCAGCCAGGAAGGAAATCTTCACAGCCAACATCAGCGGAACCAGGCACACTGCTCCAACCAAACCAAACACGATGTCCATAAGCCGCTTAAACACCATGTAGACCCCATATCTTACATTCATCTCATACACTGCCCCTCTTCGAATACCCGTCTTCTTTATTGCATGCTGTCACATTCTGAAAATGCGAATGCACCTTCTAATCTTTTTGTGCTGATTACCTGTCTTGGATTTCTCAGCGGTAGTCCTGCAGCGTGGGGGTCTTGCTGATGGTCAGCTCCGTCTCCACTCCCGGTGCAGCTATAACATCATAAGTAATGGTCAGGCTTGCCCCGGGGGCCAGATTCAGGACCCGCAGGATCCCCATCTGCAAATCGTGATAGGAATTCTTCTCGATGTTAATCGCACCATCCCATGCAAAGTTGCCTATGGTGCCGCCTGCCGGTGCAAAGAAATAAGCAGAGCCCGAAAAATATCCGCCGGATCCGCCGGTGATATAGCTGGATGCCCGATCAATCTCTTCCTTTGTCATGGAATTATGAAATTTCACTGTGATTGGGTAGGTATAGGAACCGTCAGAATTCAGAGTGCGCTCCCCGATCTCCGTATCCATCTCCAGGAAAATCCCCATTTTGCTTGCAGCGATACAGTTGACATATACCCCTGCTTCCGGATTCTCTGGGTCAGAATTCAGGCCGCCGCTCCAGCCAAGTTCACAAACAAGCGCCTGCTCGGTTTCGTCCTTCATCCAGAACATCAGTGTGCGGTCATCCAGGCTCTCCATCATCACATCCAGGTAATTTGCCACTGCCTCACCGCTTAAATTCTCCGTCAGCAGGTGCATTGTTTCCTTTGCGGCTTCGGCAAACAACTCATCCAGTGTATTGCCTTGTACGCCCTCGCTTCCGGCGTATTTATAATACAGGTCATACTGCAATACCCGGCAGGTATTGCTGCCATTCATAACCGTCCCGTCAGACAGGGCAACCTCTCCGTCTATTGCATCCAGCAGGCGCTGGACGATCACAGGGGTCATGGAGATAACACCATCCAGCGTTTCCCCCTGCTTGGCCTCATAACCCAAGGACCAGATATAGGCAACCCGCTCAAAATCCGGGCAGAAAACTGCGTCACGGGGGGCAGACAACCCGCCGTGGAACAGGCTGGTCTCCGTGCTGGTAATCTTCGCCTCTATGGGTGTATTAGATGCCAGTACATCATATACCCTCTC
>CAVIFH010000416.1:0-2304 GCA_963641615.1 bacterium
ACGCAAAAATACCGGAACCCGCAAGGATTCCGGTATCATTTTATATGGGGTGGATAATGGGACTCGAACCCACGATCTTCAGAGCCACAATCTGACGCCTTAGCCAACTAGGCCATATCCACCATATTCTTTTATTTGCTGAATGGTACGCCAGAAGGGACTCGAACCCCCGACCTACTGCTTAGAAGGCAGTTGCTCTATCCAGCTGAGCTACTGGCGCATAAAATGTGGAGCGGGTGACGGGAATCGGACCCGCGTATCCAGCTTGGAAGGCTGGTGTTCTACCATTGAACTACACCCGCACAGCTCTGCCTCTCCCAGATTCAGCCAGTAAATTCTAGCACAGTTTCTTTTTCCTGTCAAGTAAAATCACCGAAAAATTTGAAGCTGCCGGGAATGAAAAAGCATCTGGGAAGACAGATCTCATAATTTAAAGAATCAGTTGGGGAAAAAATTGGAGGAAACCGTGCGACCGCGCCGGGCTTTCATTCGCCTGCGTTTACCACATGGGCGCCCTGGAACTCCACATGCAGCGGAAGCATCTGCCAGTTCTTCTCCGTAATGCCCGGGAGCTTCTTGCCGAGCTTTTCTTCCAGCCCTGGATTCCGCGTAATGCACAGCAGGGTCGGGCCTGCGCCGCTGAGGCAGAAGGCCGCTCCCACGGTGCGCACCAGCGCCTCAATCTTTTCATAATCCGGGATGAGCTTTTTGCGGTACTTCTGGTGCAGGCGGTCCTGCATGGCGCTGCGCAGGAGCTTTTCGTCTCCGTTCTCCAGGGCTTTCAGAACCATCGCACCATGGGACACATTATAAATGGCATCCGCCCGGCTGACCTGCTCCGGCAGCACGCTGCGGGCAAGAGCGGTCGGGAGATTAAAATCCGGAACCAGCGCCAGAAATTCCCAGCCCGGGTGCAAGGGGAAGCTCACCGTAACCGGCAGGCCGTTATCCACCATGGAGGCGGTAAGGCCGCCGTAAAAGGCCGGGGCAAGGTTATCCGGGTGCCCTTCCATTGCGTTGGTAATATTCAGCAGGCCCTGGGTACTCAGGCGGTTGCCCCGCAGAATGTTGGCCCCCATTGCCCCCGCCACCAGCAGCGCAGCGGAGGAGCCAAGGCCCCGGCAGATGGGGATATGGGCATCGATATGAATTTTTACCCCGGTAATCGGCTCATTCAGGGAGGCCAGCACGGCGCAGTAAGAGGTGTAAGCCAGGTTATCCGGGCCGGTGTACGCCTCGTCGCAGCCGGTGATCTCCAAGCCGAACTCCTCGGTTTCCTCAAAGGTAACGTCGGTATACAGGCTCAGGGCGCAGCCGAAGGCATCAAAACCCGGGCCCAGGTTTGCCGTGGTGGCGGGGACGCGGATGGTAACTCGTTTCATCATATCCCCCATTACCGGATTGCCAGCACATAGGCCGGCATGGCAGACTTCTCAATTACGTCGGTGTGCAGTTCCTTCTTGCCCTGCAGGGATGCCAGGGGCGCCGGGATGGGCACGCCGGTGATTTTCTCAAGGCGGGCCATCTGCTCAAATTCGTTGCCGGACGTGTCGCCGCCGATTGCGCTGAGCACCGCCGCAGGGAACTTATAGGGGGAAGCCGTGGAGAGAACGACCATCGGGGAAAGATCGCCGGTGACCTTCACATAGTCTTCCGCCGCCGCAAAGCCGGAGGCGGTATGGGGGTCACACAGGTAGTGCTCCTGACGGTAGACATTGCCGATGATCTCCGCGGCCCGGGCATCGTCGCAATAGGACGCCCAAAATTCCGCGTCAATGGCATCCTTCAGTGTATCCGGTACGGTATACACGCCCTTTTCCTTCAGGCTCTGCATCAGGGAGGCCACCAAGGCCGGATCGCCGGAGAGCAGGTAGAGCAGCCGCTCCAGATTGGAGGAAACCAGAATATCCATGGAAGGAGAAGTTGTCTTCAGCAGGGGGCGGCGGCGGTCATAGACGCCGGTCGTGATGAAATCCGTCAGGACATTATTCGCATTGGAGGCGCAAATCAGCCTGCCTACAGGCAGACCCATTCTCTTTGCCAGATATCCCGCCAGAATGTCACCGAAGTTCCCCGTGGGCACGGAAAAATTCACCTTGTCCCCCAGCGCAATTGCGCCGGAAGCAAGCAGATCCTTATAGGCCCGGAAATAGTACATCACCTGGGGGGCGAGGCGCCCGATGTTGATGGAATTGGCGCTGGAAAGCCGGAAGGGCAGCTCCTTTCCCTGGAAGGAGGTGAAGATCTGCTTCACCCCGGTCTGCGCGTCGTCAAAATTCCCGACAACGGCGCATACATATACAT